>CAJWMA010000286.1 GCA_913042995.1 uncultured bacterium
GAGCTCTTCAGCGCCCGCCTGCGGCGCAACCTCGACAGGCCTCGCGGAGAGGATGGCGAAGCCCCGCCGGAGCCGCGGGCTCCGGGCTCCACGGCCCACATCAGCGTCATCGATGCCGACGGCAACGCCGCGGGAATCACCCTCAGCCACGGAGAAGGCAACGGCTTCGAGATCCCGGGAACCGGGATCCTGATGAACAATTTCCTTGGCGAGGAGGACCTCTTCCCCGCCGGGCTCGGCAGCTTCACCCCGGGCGCGAGGCTCTCAACCATGATGGCGCCAACCGTCATCGAACATTCCGATGGAGCTGTAAGCGTCCTGGGATCAGGGGGAGCGAACCGGATCCGCACCGCCATCGCCCAGATCGTTTGCGGGCTGGTCATGGACGGTCTCGACCCGCGGGAGGCCATCGAGCAGGGCAGAATCCATGTCGAGAACGGAGTTCTCAGCGCCGAGAGCTTCGCCATCGAGGATTGCCCGGAGAGCCTCGCGGGCGCCCTCCAGCACGCCGACGAGCTCGATGAGTTCAACGGCCCGGGGCTCTTCTTCGGCGGCGTACATATCGCCCACAGGAATACCGCTGGAGAGCTGGCCGGCGGCGGCGATTTCCGCCGCAACGGTACAGTCGGAAGAACCGGCTGAAGGCGGCACTCCTTGAAGAGCCGGCGAAGAGTGAGTATCCTGCCGACTCGAAGACTGAACTCCCGCGGTAATCATCGAGGCTCAACCCATGCGCTGCTACAGCTGGAATGTCAACGGGATCCGCGCCGTCGCGCGCAAGGAATTGCTCCCCTGGAAACAGCTCCCCCGTGCCGATGTTTTCTGCCTCCAGGAAACCAAGGCCCATATCGAACAGCTTGACCCCGAGGTTGCCGAACCAAAAGGCTGGCACGCCTATTACTCGACGACCCAGCGCAAGGGCTACTCGGGCGTGGCCATCATCTCGCGCAAGGAACCTGACGAAGTGATCGAAGGACTCGGGGTCAGGAAGCTCGACCAGGAGGGCCGGGTGCTGCGCGCCCGCTACGGCGACCTGCTGGTCATCAGCGCCTACTTCCCCAAGAGCCAGCCCGAGGGCCCGCGCTTTGAATACAAACTCGATTTCTGCCGGGGCATGCGGCGCTTCCTCAAAAAACAGGTCGACTCAGGCCTCAACATCCTCCTGATGGGAGACTACAACATCGCCCACGAGCCGATCGATCTCGCCCGTCCGAAGCAGAACCTCCAGAACCCGGGCTTCCTCCCCGAGGAGCGCTCCTGGATGAGCCGCTACCTCAAGAGCGGCTTCCATGACGTGTTTCGCGAACGCAATCCCGACCTGGAGGGCGCCTATTCCTGGTGGAGCTACCGCTTCGGGGTCCGGGAGAAGAACATCGGCTGGCGGATCGACTACGGCACCGTCAACACCGCCCTGCTCGACCGGGTAACCGACGCGGCCATCCATCCGAACATCACCGGCAGCGACCACTGCCCGGTGAGCGTACGTCTGAAATGAGCGGCCGCTCTCAGCCCAGCCGATAGACCCGGATGGCGTTGTCGTGGAACAGCTTGCGGCGCCGCTCCTCCGATTCGCCCTTCATGACCTCCTTCAGCGCCCCGACCCAGCCCTTGTAGGATGCGGTCAGGTTGCAGACGGGCCAGTCGCTTCCGAAGACCACCCTGTCGGGCCCGAAGGACTCGTAGCAGTGTCGAATGACCGGCGCCAGGTCCTCCGCCGTCCACTCCCCCGTCTTCGTGTTGACGATGAAACCGGAGATCTTACAGGCCACGTTTTTCTTCTCGCCCAGGGCGGCGATATCGCTGCGCCACTTCGAGCGATCCGTGGAATGAACCTCGGCATTGCCGCAATGATCGAGAACCAGCTGGGTGTCGGGACAGGCATCTGCCAGCTTCGCCGCATCGGAAATCTCGCCATGGCGCATGCAGAGATCAAAGCTCATCCCCAGCTCGCCGACAAGGCGAACGCTCTCGACGAACTTATCGCCAAGACAATGACCCGGGGGGGTCTCCCCAACCTGCAGGATTCGCCGCACACCCTTGATCTCCGGAGTGTCTTTGAAGGCGGTGATGTAATCGCGAAAACCATCGCTTGAGGGTCGACCCGAAATCACCGCGCCGCACATGGGGTTGTCATCACGGCGGCACATCTCGATGACATGCTCCGCCTCCTTGACCTGCTGTGAAGGTGTGACATCGACCTCCATGTAGACCGTCTTGACGACGTTCAGTCCACTGGACGCCTCGAGGTAATCGGACATCAGGAAATTCTTCGCCAGAGGTTTTTCGTCCTTGGTCCAGGGCAGGTTGAACTTGCCGAGGTCCCACATATGCTGGTGCGTATCCACGATGGGTATCAAGCTTGTCGCTCCTCTCCCCGCTGGGTCTCTAGGCGCGCTGGCGCAACACCCCTGGACGACTCCTCCAACTCCTGCCAGAACGGCTCCCTTGATAAAATCACGGCGACTGGTCATGCGCGGGCTCCCCCTGCAAGTTGAATAGGCTGGTAATCCATTTCTACAGGCCACTAATCTGGGATGATTCGGCGGTCCCGTCAAGCCCCGCTTCCCCCGTCTTCGATGTTCTGGTTGCAACGAACCGTCCCAGCGATTAAAAAAGCTCCTCACACCTTGAGCGGTCCGCGTGAAATTCCGCGCGCCGTGAAATCGCTGAATAGACGTTGCCGAATGGTGTAATTGGTAGCACGCCAGATTCTGATTCTGGAAGTCGGGGTTCAAGTCCCTGTTCGGCAACCATTTGAACAAGGGCCGCGCGGAAACCTTCCGCCGCGGCCTTCTCTTTTAACCGGCATCCGGAACCTTACATCAGGCCATGGCCGACCTTGAACTCTCCCCAGTCACGCTTGAGGCGGAGAAACTCCTCCGGCGAACCGGCCAGGATGAAGGGATTGGTTTCGATCTCGAGGCCGATGGTAGATGAAGGCCTGCAGCCATAGTCATGACCGGGCCAGATCGTGGTCTCGGGAGGAAGCTCCCTAAGCACCCGCTGGATGCTCTCGTATTCCTCTAATGCCAGCTCATCGTTCGCGGTGCCGCCAATCTTGCCGACAAAGAGCAGGTCGCCGGTAATCGCCACGGCCTGCCCGGGAAGGTAGATCACCAGGTGGTCGAAACTATGACCGGGAGTGTAGAGAAAGCGGAGGCTGAGCGAGCCGACCTTCAGCTCGTCCCCATCATCGAGGGAGACCTCTGGATCACTCTCGGCATCCTTGTAGGCCGCAAGACGGGCGCCGGTGAGCTCGAGAGCGCGATCGTTTCCGTTGACGTGGTCAGGATGTCCATGTGTATTGATGACATGGGTCACGGTCAGCCCCTGGACGCGGGAGCGCTCAACCACCGCGTCTGGATCGTACGAAGGATCAACCAGGATTCCCTCGCCAGCCTCGCGGTCGCCGATGAGGTAGGCGAAGTTGCGGTCCCCGCCTGTTCGAATCTGTTCGAAAATAAAACGCATGAAACCGCGCGTCCCTCCTGAACCTCGATGTAAGAAAGACAGGTCCGGCTCAGCCCAGAGGCGAGCTCGACTCCAGAGCCCCGATATAGGGCAGGTTACGGTATTGCTGGCGATAGTCGAGCCCGTAGCCGACAACGAATTCATCGGGAACTTCGAATCCCCGGTAAGCGATCTCCACCTCCCGCTTTCTGCGAGCCGGTTTATCCAGCAGGGCGACCACCGCGAGCGAGGCCGCTCCCCGGCCCTCCAGGAGGTCGAAGAGATATCCCATCGTCCGACCCGTATCAACGATATCCTCAACCACGAGCACGTGCCGCCCGGCGACTGACTCACTCAAGTCGGTCCTGAGCTCGATCTCTTCGCCACTCTCGGTATTGTCGCCATAGGAGTCCACACAGATGTAGTCGAAGCGCAGGGGGACGGTGATCTTCCTCGCAAGGTCAGCGAAAAAGACCATGGAACCTTTGAGGACACAGACCAGCACGAGGTCTTTGTCTTCGTAGTCACGCGAGATCTCACGAGCAAGCTCTTGCAGCCGACTGGTGATCTCTGCTTCGGATATCAGGACCCGAACCGATGGTTCCTCGCCGATGTCGGACATGAACTCTCCTTTGAACGATTCAACGCTATCCAGCTTATTCGTTTCAGGAGACTATAATCAACCTCCCTGCTACTGGTACTCGCCGCCCCCAGCGGTCCATAATGCCGGCAAAGCCAGGCACTGTTGGATCAGCATATGCAAGTACGAGACATCGCCGAAGCCATCGTTCTTTCCGAAGACATCGATTTCAAACTCGCCGCCCTGCCCGAAGACATCGAGGACAGCGAGCCGGGAGCGCCGCTGCGCGTAGAGAAACCCGGACGACCGCCGGAGCTGGCGCCGCGACCGATCAGGGAGGCCCAGGTCCCATCGGTCAGGGGATACCATGACCCCATCCAGCGGCCGCGCATCCTGCACTCCTTCGCCAATCATGAGCTGCAAGCTGTCGAGCTCTTCGCCTGGGCTCTGCTGGCCTTCCCGGATGCCCCGCCACCCTATCGCGCCGGGCTTCTGAAGATCCTGGCCGAAGAACAACGCCATACCCGGATGTACATCGCCAGGATGAGGAAAATCGGCGGAGAGCTCGGAGACTATCCCGTCAGCGGCTACTTCTGGAACAAGACCCCCGAGCTCACAACACCCCTGCGTTTTGTCTGCGCCATGTCACTCACCTTTGAGAACGCCAACCTCGATCACACCACGGATTCCGCGGCTGAGGTCCTGAA
>CAJWMA010000287.1 GCA_913042995.1 uncultured bacterium
TGAGCTTCTGGGGCTATGGCTGAGGACCCTGTCGTAAGGAGGCTCCTTACCTGACCAGGCTGCAAGAGAAGTACGGAAAATCGGGATTCACTGTTATCGCTGTCAACGATTGGGACGAAGACGCCGCGACCGTTGGTAAATTCGCCTCCGAGTCCAAGCTCACCCACAAGATCCTGCTCATGGGAGGCAAGATCAGCCCGAAGCTCTACGGTGTGGTCTCATCTCCCACCAGCTTCTGGATTGATCACAAGGGTATCATCCGGGGCAGATCGGTGGGCTTCAACGTCGCCCACGTACCCGAGATGGAACAGAAGATCGAGAAGATGCTCGAAAACCGGAAGCTGAAGAAGTAGTCCCGGCAACCCCCGACCAGTCCGGCCCCTACCAGTCCGGATGCTTCCGTTTCATCCTGTCCGCGAGGAGAGGATCCAGCATAGGGACACCGCCCATGACCACGCCGGAGGCGCCCGCTTCGAAGAAGAGGCCGGGATCCTCGATGCCGGTCACGCCGCCCACTGCAATCGTCTTCACCTCCAGGCTCTTCCCTGCACAGTATTCCACAGCCGCACTGACATTCGAAACCGCCGCCGGTTGAATCGCCCTGCCGAGAATCCCAACACGCTCAAATGCCCCGAAGACAGGCCGGCCATCCTCTCCAAGAACACGCCTTGAAACTCCGTTCACCAGCACGACCGCGTCGGCGCTGCCGGCCACGGACTGGTAGAAGCGGCTGAGCTTTCGCCGGTCGTTAAAATGTCCACTCTTGATAAAGAGAGGTGTCGAAGGGAGGGCATCCCTCAACGCCAGGGCCAGCCGGCCGGAGGCTCCGGGGTCCTGGTAGATGGAGCCCTCGGCGGTGCAGACGTTCGGACAGGAGAAGTTGGCCTCGATGATGTCGGCTCCAGCCGCGTCTGCCCAGCGCGCACAGCGGCAGAAGTCCTCCACCAGCGAAGCCTCGCCGCCGCCCTCTGCGGGAGTTCCGACGACACTGACAACCAGGAGCTGGCCGCGGCGCAGCTTCCCGCGAGCGCGCCTCACATCCTTCCTCCAGACCTCGGGCGGCTGCGAGGGCATCCCGAAACAGACTGCCGAGGTAACCTCGGCCGGATCGCGCGCGCGCCTTCTCGCCTTTCGCAGGATCTCGTCGGAACCAGGCTCAAGGTCGTTGATCGGCTCGACAAAAACCCAATTGGGAAGGGGATAGCATGGCCGTTCGGAGCTGCGCACGGTCTTGTAGGTAAGAATGTCGAAGCCCAGGCGGGAATAGCACTCAACCCACCTGGAATTCAGCAGGATTCCCGCGGCGACACCGAGCCGGGAGTTCACCTTCGAACCGAAGAATTCCTTCTGAGATACGTCCGTAATCCTTGGAAAGGGGCCCTTGAAGCCGGGACCGTTTCTGTAGTTCCAGCGATAGGATCTGTCCCGGCGGTAGGTCTCGTTATTCATGACTTTTTTTGCACGCAGGAAATCAATCGCTTCCATCAAAAGTGAAGCCTAACAGGCTCCCCGACATCGTCCCGAGGACCAGCCTGCCGCCTCCGGCGGCGGGCGAGGAATAGACCTGCGGTCCCTCCTCCTCCCCGAGCAGCTTCCGCAGCTCGAGCGACCAGAGCCTGCGGCCGCTCGCGGGCGCCAGTCCGTGGAGCAGTCCCCCGGTAGAGGCTACCACGAGAGCCCGCTCCGCGGAATCGAGCAGGGGAGATGAAACCACGGCCCCCGCGCCGCAGGCCGCGCTCCAGAGAAGCTCGCCCGAAGCCGGATCGAGCGAATAGACCCTTCCATCCCGGCAGCCGACAAAGAGCGCCTTCCTGCCGGCGACGACCGCGGTCAGGACCCCATCGGGCAGCTCCGTCCTCCAGGCCAGCTTCCCGGTCACGGCCGAGAGGCTCAAGACCGCGCCGGCTGGCTTCTGAGCGCTCTCGGTAAAATTGCCGTTGCCGAGGCCGTAAATAATTCTATTTCCGAGCCGAACCGGCGCCCCCCAGGCCGGCAGCTTCACCGGCGTTCTCCAGGCAAAGGCGCCCGACCTTCCGTCCAGCGCGAAGGCCTCCAGCTTGCCGTAGCCCGACCCCGCGTACACCAGCCCGCCTGAGAGTAAGGGCGCGATGTCGACATGCAGGCCTCCCTGGTGCCAGAGCTTTCGTCCATCTTCGGAATCGAGACAGTAGACGCCGTCATCCCCCGCTCCAAAGAAGACCCTTCCGTCCGCGATGTGGGGACTGGACTCCAGATGGCTGCCAGTCTTAAAGCTCCAGAGCTTCTTCCCCGAGGCCGCGGCAAAGGCGTAGAGGCTGCAATCAGAGTCCTGGTGAAAGCCCTCGCCCACGAAGACCTTCCCGCCGCTGACGGCGGGAGAGGAAAAAACCGGGTAGCGGGTCTCCGCCTCCCAGGACTGCTTCCCTGTGGCAAGGTCAAAACAGAGCACCCGGCCGGTCGCGCTGAAGACTGACTGCTCGGCAAGTCCCACGAAAACCCGGGTCCCGACAATCGCAGGCGACGAAGCGTAGGCCGGTGAGATGTGATCTTTGTTCATCGACCGCCAGGCGAGAGAAGGTTTTTGAAAAGCAGCGGTGCCATCGATACTGCCTCGGCGAAAGACGCCGCCCCGAAAAGATGGCCAGTCATCTCCCAGGGCCGGCCGATCCGAAGACAGCGGCAGGGAGAGCATCAGGAAGAGTATTAGATGTTGTTTCATGAGAGGTAAGATCTCAACGATAGCCGGTCAGTCCCTGGAGGCCAAGCATCGCCAGCACCGCCAGCGCCAGGTAAGCTGCCCACGCCCCCACCGCGGTCTGCGCGGGCAGCAGGCCTCGGCCGCCGTTGAAAAAGGCGGCCGCGCCTGAAAGCCACTCGTGCAGTTGCCCGGGCAACCCGACAAGGAGAGGCGCGTGGTCTACATGCACCTCGCGCAGCCCGCCCCCGTAGCGGCCGATCGCTGGCGCCCGATCGAGCCCGGCACTAACCAGGATCTCCTTTCGCACCTTCTCACCGGCGGCGGTTACCGAGAGCCCATGCGCGCCGGCAGCCAGCGCCTCGACCTCCCAGCCAACCCTGTAGGGAGCGATCGCGGGATTCGAAAAATTAGATTCAAGCTTACGGTAGGAGCTCCCGAGAACTCGAAGACCCTCGGCAGCATCCAGCCTGGCGTAGCGAAGCCGCCCGGCGGCGTTCAACTGCGAGGGATCGACAAAGACGGTAAAGGTGAACCGGCTTCCGGGAGAGATCGGCTCGGCGGCGAAGCGGTCGTTGACCCAGATGAAACCAATACAAAGCGGGAGAAAGGTCCAGGCGATGGGTTTCAACAGAACGAGAACCCGGTCAGACTTTGCCGCGGCCATTCTTTCAGCAAGCCGGGCCCGGATCCTGTCCTCTCCATTCTTCTTCGCCTCCGCTATTTTTTCGCGGTACCAGCGAAGCCGCTGCCGCAGCCGCCTGAGCATGGAGCGATCGCTGACCCGGACGAGGATCGCAAAAGAGCAACAGCTGGCCATCAGGGCCGCCCAGAAGATCGCCTCATAAGGCTGAGAGCCGGCCCCGGGAAGCCTGTCGAGAACAAGGCCGGCGAGATCAGCCATGAGCGTGGCTGGCCCCTCAAAAGAAACCAGCAGCAGCGACACCACCACCGCGATGAGAAGGCCGCCCAGGACACGAACCACCGAACCCGGCTGCGAAGGCGCGCAGAAAGGCTCCGCGCCAGGCTCCCACTCCCCGGCCTCGGCAGCTTCCTTCCCGGCCGCGGAGACAGCCTCGTCTTCCGCGATCAGCAGCAGCTCGCCGCGGTCGGCATCGACAACCGCCTCCACTCCGGTCTCGAGCTTGCGACAGGCGCCCTCGAGAACCAGGGCGGGAATGCCGAAGTCCCTGCAGACGATCGCCCCATGGGAGAGACTTCCCCCCCGCTCAACGACAAGACCCGAAGCTCCAGCGAGGAGGGGTGTCCAGTCAGGATCCGTCGATTCGGCAACCAGCAGGTACGGACCCTCAAACGGCGGCTTCTCGGCGGCGGAAGAGCAGCTCCAGATTCGCCCTCGCCCCTTTCCGGAGGAGATTCCCTCACCACGAAGACCGCCTTGAGATGCCAGATCGGCAGGCTGCTCCCCGGGCTGGGAGATGGGCCGCTCGCCCGAAAGAACCTGCGGCAGCTCCAGCCCGCGCCAGCGGCGGCGAAGATCCCTGCGCTCACGGATCCGCTCTTTCAGCCGGCCGGGAATGCCGTCTCGCTTCGCGGCGACGCATTCACCGAGTTCCCGGAGCTCCAGGTAAAAAATATTTCCCTCGAGCGACAACCTGCCGTCGAGCTCAACCAGGACCCGGCGAATCAGGTCGTAACCGGCCATCCAGTAGAACTTACCGTTCTCCCTCCAGGGCAAGAGCTCGCGGGCTTCCGCCAGCAGCCGCTTGAAAGACTCCAGCGCCTCCGGCTGTTCCCGGCTGAGAAGCTCGAGGACCTCGCATTCGACCGCGTCCCGGCGTTCTTCAAGCTGTCCGCGGCGGGAGAGAAAGCCCTCCTCTCCCCGGGCCATCTGCTCAGCGAGCGCCCGCACTCTCTCCGGCTCCTCCCACCACCTCTTCTCCGCAAGCTCCATCTCACCGCCAGAGCGATGTCCGAATCGATCGAGAAACCGCTCCATGGCGGAATCTGAGCGAGCCGCGGCAAGCAGACCTTCAGCCTGCTCTACCGCGAGTTCGCCGCTCAGCGAGCTGAGGAGCTCCCGCACGGCGACC
>CAJWMA010000288.1 GCA_913042995.1 uncultured bacterium
TGCGCTACATGGACTACAACGTCGAGCGCGTCCATTTTAACTTCCGCTGGTTCCTGGAGTTTGGCGGCGGGCAGATCCGCGACCGTGGGGCGCATGTGATGTCCTGCGCGCTTTTCATCATGAACGCCGATGGCCAGATGCCCTCCTACGTGGAGGCCACCGGCAAGGCGCCTGATCACGGCATCTGGGACTGCCCGACGAAGATGGAGATCAAGTACGTGTTCAAGGATCCCGACTGGGTGATGTACTGGCGCCAGCCCGGGAACGGTCATCCGCATGCTCCGGGCAAGGTGCACGGCTTCGGGTCGAAGTATATCGGCGACAAGGGAAACCTCGTGGTCGGCGGAGGAGATGGCGGGACCCACGCCGAGAAGAAAGCCCTCGAGTACAAGATCCCCACCGGCGGTAACGTTCCTTATAAGAGCCCCGGGCACGAGCAGGACTTCATCAACGCGGTGCGCTCGAGGAAGAAGCCGATCATGACGATCGAGGCCGGGCACGCCGTCGGCACGCTCTGCATCCTCGGGAATATCTCCTATCGCCTCGGCCGCGGCCTGAACTGGGACGCGAAGAATGAGCGCGTCATTGGAGACGAGGCGGCCAACCGCCTCATCGCGAGGCCCAACCGCTCACCGTGGCGAGTTTGAGGAGAAAGGAATCGAGATGACCAAACACAGTAATTCGTACCCAGTCCTGATCGTTCTCTTTGCCGCCGCGCTTCTGCCGGTAACCCCTGTTCTTTTCGCCGATGAGCTCAAAGGCTTCTTTGACGGAATTCGCTCTCCTGACAACGCCGTTCGCATGAAGGCGCGTCTGTCCGCCCCGGGCCACGGGGCCGCGGCCATCGCCGGCCTGGGGAAGATTCTCGTCGGTGCCGACCGCGAACCCAGCATCACCGCGAGCCACGCCCTGACCCTGATTGTTCACCACGCCGGCCGTCCCGGTGCCGAAAAGGAGAGAGGGCCTGTGCTGCGGGAGCTCGGGAAGCTCGTCGAGGGATCTTCCAACAGCTATCTGCGCCGCGAGGCTCTCTGGCTGATGGGTTTTATCGGTGGAGATGAGGGCTCGGTCCAGGTGGCCGAAAAATGCCTGTGGGATGAGGATGAACATGTCGCCGAGATCGCCCGGCTGGTTCTCGAGCGGATGCCCGGACGTTTTGCCCACAAGGCTGTCATGGCAGCCATCGGCAAGGCTGACGAAGAGCTCAGGGCTGACCTGCTCTTCACTCTCGCCAAGAGAGGGGACCATGCGGCGGTCAAGACGCTGGTGGTTTTCTCCGGATCCGATGATGATGGCGTTCGTCTCTCCGCTCTCGAAGGGCTTGCCCGGCTTGCGGCCCCGGAGGCGGCAGAGGTTCTTCTTGCTGTGGCCGGGAAAAAAGATGATCCCCAGCTTCGGAAGATTTTCCAGGAAGAGCTGCGCCTGGCTGATGGGCTGGCCGCCGCCGGCAACGCAAAAGATTCTCGGCGGCTCTACGAGTTCGCGTTGAAAAACGCTCCCGAGGACTTCCAGAGAGCGCGCGCTTTGCACCAGCTCTGCCCGCGCGGCGACGAAGGGGCCGTTCCGGTCCTGCTGCAGGGACTGGCGGATGCGGCTGAGCGAGTTCGTTCGCTGGCCATGAGGCGACTCTCAGCCCTTGATGGGCCGGGGGTTACATCTGCCCTGGTTAAGGGGTACGAGGAGGCTGCGAAGGGGGAGCGGCCCGTGCTTCTCAGGGCGCTTGCCGCCCGGGATGCGAAGGCCGCCGAGCCGTACCTCACGCGCGCGGCGGCGGGAAAGGATCCCGAGCTCAAGATCACCGCCCTGGACGTGAAGGGCGAGCTGGTCAAGCCGGAACTCGAGGCGACCTATCTCGAGGTGGCCGCCGCCGGTACCCAGGCCGGCAAAGCGGTCGCTCTCAAGGGCTACCTTGCGCTGGCTGAGGGAAAGCTGGGAGGGGGAAAGAAAAAAGAGGCTCTCGATATGTTCAGCCGCGCTCTCAGCCTCGCGGAGGACCGGGAACTTCGTTCCCGGGCTCTGAAGGGACTGATTGCCTCGGCTGACAAGGACTCGATCTCCAGGCTGGAGCCCTATCTCTCCGATACCGGTCTCTCGGTCGAGGCGGCCAGGGGCTATGTCGGTTTCGCGGCGGCGATTGGAGCCGCGGGAGATAAGGATGCTGCCGAGGGTCACCTGCTGAAGATCGTTACGGGAAATTTTCCGCGGGAACTTGTCGGCAGCGCGGCGGGTGAACTGCGAAAGATCGGCAGGGATCCCCAGCGCAAGGCGAAGGCGCGCGGCTTCATTCTCGACTGGTGGCTTACCGGCCCGGTGCAGGATCCCGATGGGAAGGGTTTCTCGCGAGAGTTCGAGCCGGAAAAGAAAATCGATCTCCAGAAGATCTGGCGGATCGGACCGCGCCGCTACCGCTGGCAGAAGCTACAGGATCTGAGCCTCGCGGGAACGGTCAACCTGCTGCCGGTTTTCCGGCGCAGCCAGAATGTCATGGCCTACGGCTATACGGTGGTCAAGGTCGCTGAGGATACCGATGCGGTCTTCAGGATGGGCAGCGATGCAGGCCTGGCCTGCTGGGTGAATGGAGAGAGGGTGCATTTTGCTCCGGCCCCGCGCAGCCTGAAGGTCGACCAGGATTCCGTCAAGGTTCGGCTCAAGAAGGGCGAGAACCGGATCCTGCTGAAGATTGGCCAGCAGAGCGGCCCCTGGGGGTTCTGTCTTCGCTTGACCGATGCCGCGGGGAAGGCGCTGGAGCTGCGCTGAGCTCTTCAGGGGCTTTCGTTTTTCAGCAACTCGGCAAGCTCGCTCGCCGCTGGTGACAGGGTTCTGCCCTTGAGCCGGGCGAGTGTGATGGGGCGATCAGAGTTGAAGCCCGGAATTTCCAGGCTTCGCAGCTCGCCGAGGGCCATCGTCCCCCTGGCCGCGAAGGATGAGAGGAAGGTCAGGCCGAGGCCCGCTATGGCCGCCTGCAGCGCCACGGTGTTGCTGGGTACCTCCAGCAGCGAGGCGAAGTCCGCGGGCCGAATGGCGTGGTCCGCGAGCCCCTTGATGGCGAGGCCGCGCGTAGCGGAGCCCTGCTCACGAAGGATGAGGGGAAGTCGCAGGAGTTCTTCGGTGGTGACGCTCATCGAGGCGTTTTTTTTTCGCGGTATCGAGAAGCCGTGATCTGTGAGACAGCGAGGGGCAGCGAGGGCCAGGACCCGGTCCTTTTCGACTTCATGGGTTTGCAGGTCGCGGCCGACAGTTCGGCGTCCTACGACGGCCAGCTCGATCTCTCCGGCTCTCAGCGTCGTAAGGACAGTGTCGGTGTCAGCGACCTGCAGCTGGATCTCCAGCCCAGGATGCCTGTCCTTAATGGCCGCCAGGCAGCTCGGGAGGATGTAGGCTCCGGGGATGGAGGATCCTCCGACTCGGAGAGGGCCGGCTCTTCCCTCCTTGAGCTCCCTGACCGCGGCCAGGGCTTCGCCGCGTTTTCGCAGCGCGGCCTGGGCGTGGGGGAGCAGGGCTTCGCCGGCTGGAGTGAGCCGGGTCCGGCTGCGTGAGCGGTCAAGAAGCTTCGCTGAGAGTGATTTTTCGAGCGCGGAGATGCGCAGGCTGATGGTCGGTTGAGTCAGCAGGAGCCTGCGGGCGGCTTCCGTGAAGGAGCCGCACTCGGCGATCGTCACGAAGGCCTCGAGCTCCCGCAATCCGAAGTTTTCTCTCATAGAAATATCCTATCTATAAGATTGTATTTATCAATAGTTCTGATTGTCGAGAGTCCCGCGCGCGAGGCTATCATGATGTCCTGGTATCTCAACCGACCTCTATCCCCGACCTGGTAACCGATTTTTTCCATGAACCTGTCCGTCGCGCTGAATTCCGTCCTGTTGTCGTCGTTGTTGATCTTTGTCGCCGGCTGTTGTACGGCCCCGAAGGCTCCCGGGAGAGCTCTTCATTTTGATTATGTTGCATCGGTTTCCGAGGTGGCTGCCGGGGCGAAGAAGGTCGACATCTGGATACCCGTTCCCCAGGACGATGAGTCGCAGAAGATCAGCCAGCTCGAGATCAAGGCGCCGGGTAAACATCGTCTCACGACCGAGAAGGTCTATGGCAACAGGATGGTATATGTCAGCCTCGAGGCTCCTTTTCCCGAGAAGGCCGAGGTGAGGGTGTCCTTCGATGTCGAGCGCCTGGAGGTCTCCAGTGTCTCCAGCCTGCCCGCTGTTCGGGCCGGGGCCCGCCTGCTGGGGGGCGACCGGATGGCGCCGATCAGCGAGGAGGTGCAAAAGAGGGCCGCGCAGGCCGCCGAAGGCAAGGAGGGGATACCGGCTGTCGCCAGGGGTCTGTATGACAGGGTCCTCTCGGACATGGCCTACGACAAGTCGGGCAAGGGTTGGGGCCGCGGCGATGTTGCGCACGCCTGCACGATCGGCAAGGGCAATTGTTCAGACTTCCACACCCTCTTCATCGCCATGGCTCGCAGCAGGAAGATACCCGCCTTCTTCGAGATTGGTTTCCCGATTCCCCCCGACAAGTCCGAGGGAACCATCGGTGGCTACCATTGCTGGGCCTGGTATTCCGAAGGCGATTCCTGGAGACCCGTAGATATTTCCGAGGCGGACAAGGCGCCCGGGAAAACGGAATATTTCTTCGGTAATATCTGCAGGAACAGGTTCTCGCTGAGCTCGGGGCGCGACCTGCTGCTCGAGCCCAGGCAGCAGGGAGGACCGGTCAATTTCTTTATCTATCCG
>CAJWMA010000289.1 GCA_913042995.1 uncultured bacterium
CATCCCCCTGGACTCCTGCGGCCGCGATAAACTTCCATCCATCACTGGAGGCGGCAAGCACCGACGCGGCAGCCTGGGGCTCTCCGGCAGCCTTGGGCGCGGGAGCCTGCTGGGCGGAGAGCTCGGACAACAACTTCTCAACCGCGGCGGAATCAGCGGCGAGCGCATCAACCTTGAACTCGGAGAGAACGAAGTTGCCGTTATCCTTGGTTCGTCCCGGACCATTTTTCGAGAGGCTCTTATGCGCCAGCGCCTCGAGGCGAAGGCCCGTGATCTTCTCCAGGGGAGTCCAGGCCAGAACCTCGTAGGTGTCCTTGTCCGGGTTTTTCCCACTGGCGAGAACAGAACCGTCGGCCTGCGAGGTGAGCGTTGCCCCGCCTGCAGAGCTGGCCGCCTTCACCTCGAGCGTGTTCCACTCCGAAGCCGACTGGCTCTTCTCCCAGGCAAGAAAGCGTTTCTGCAATTCAGCGCGATCGACAGGATTCAGGGCCTCGACATTCAGCCCCAGTCGTGGGTTGAGACTCGGAGCGAGGGCGTCGGCCTCCTCCTTGGTCGGCGGCCGCGCGAGGAAAGACAGGAACATTTCCTCGATAAGCTTGCGGTCATCCTTCTCCGTACTGGCAAGAGAGCTGAGGTTGTTGGCGGGATCGATGATCGCGCCGGCGAAGGTCGGTCCGTTAACAAGGTTCAGCGCCTGGCCAAGGGACATCCCGCTGCCGCGCTCGCACTCACAGGCGCTCTCCCGGGGCGGACGGCCGAAGAGATCAAGAAAGTTGTCTCCCAGCTTCACCTCCGGCCCGGGCAGCTCAACCGCGCGGGAGCCGGGACGTTGTCCGGGTAACCGGGCAAGAGACCCCGAGGCCCGGTGGATCGCATCGAAGAGCGTTTCCGCCGGCAGCCGCCGGGCAAGAGAATGCGAAAAGTTAACGGTGTCATCCTCGTTCCACTTGCTGGCCTTTACGGAATGCTGGTAGGTGCGCGAGGTCACGATAAGGCGCATGAGCTTGCGGGTATCAAAACCCGAGTCAATGAAGTCACTGGCGAGACGCTCGAGCAGCGCCGGATTCGAGGGCGGGTTGCTGGCTCGAATATCATCTACCGGATCGATGATGCCGATCCCGAAGAAATAGCTCCACAGACGATTGACGAAACTGCGGGCGAAATAAGGATTCTGTTCCGAGGTGACCCAATTGGAGACCAGCGCCCGGCGAGGACCCTCTTTGCCCTGGGCTCCAGCATGCTGGTAGGGAAAGCCCGGTGGCGCCTGCACGCCATTAGGATATTTCACCTCCCCATCTTTCTTGTCGAAGATGAGCTCCTCTGTGCCTCCAGTCGCGGTAAAGCCCGCGTTCGGAAGGTTCTTGGCCCCGGGCGCGTTCTTGCGGCCAACCTGGGCAAAGAAGGCCGAAAGCTCCCAGTAATTCCGCTGGGTCCAGCGCTCGAAAGGATGGTCATGGCACTTATTGCAGCTGAAGCGGATGCCCAGGAAAAGCTGGGTGGTGTTTTCCATGACGGCGTCCGGAGAACGCAGAACCTTGTAATAAGAGGTTGGAGGGTTCTTGATGGTCGAGCCCTCGGAATTCAGGAAGCTGGCGACAAATTTGTCGTAGGGCATATTGCTCGCCACAGCACCCCGGATCCAGGTGTGCAGCGACTGCGCGCCCTGTCCCCCCAGCCACTTCTTGTTGACCTGGAGAAGGTCGGCCCATTTATTGGTCCAGAAGTCCACGAATTCAGGCGTACCGACCAGGCGATTGACCAGCTCCGCTCGTTTCACCTTCGGCTCCCGCTGATCGACCAGGAAGGTCCGGATGGTCTTCACATCAGGAATGGTTCCAGTGAGGTCCAGGTACACCCGGCGCATGAACTCCGCATCCGTCGCCAGCTCGCTTGGCAGGCTCTTGACCTTGCGAAGCTTCTCGTAGACATGTGTGTCGATGTAGTTGAACTCCGGCACCTCGCCCCAGGCATAACCGGTTCGATCGCCCATGACGAAGGTTGGCGCGGCCGCGTAGCGTCCCTCGTAGCGTACCAGCACAGCGAGCTCGCCGCGGCGAACAGCCGTTACAATCCCGGCCTCATCGACGGTCGCGATATCCGTATCGCTGGAGCTCAGGAAGCTCTCATGGGTCACATCCCGCACGGTCCCATCGCTGAAGGTCGCAATCGCCACCATCTGCTGCTGCATTCCAGGCAATCCGAGCGTCACCTCCTTGGGATAGACCTCGATGTTCGCGATCCGGGCAGCATCAAGGTCCAGGGCAACTCCAGCGCCAACCCAGGTCTTCAATATCGAATAATAATTCGAATCGGCATCGGTTCGCACACCGCCGACATGCGGAGAGACGCCGGTAATCTTCATCAGAAAGAGGCTCTTGTCGGGAGCCGCCCGGTTAAAACGGCGGCCCTCCAGGTCATCGGTCAGGGAGATGTGATCGAAAAGCGGATCGTAGCCGCGCAGCGACAGCTTGAAGCCGTTCTTGCCATCCTTCGATCCATGGCAAACTCCGGAGTTGCAGCCCAACCGGGCGAGAACAGGCATCACGTCCCGGACATAGCTGACCTTGGCAGCGGCGGCGAGACCGGCGATCTTGACCGGCATCTCTACACTTTGACCGCCAATGGAGAAAACCAGCTTGCCGTCTCCATCCTTGAGCCCGGAGATTTTTCCCCCGGGCGTAACCTTGACCAGCTCCAGCGAACCCGTCACCTTCACCAGGCGCGTCACATCAAGCTTGCCAAGGCCCTCGACCTCAGCAGTAACCAACGCCTGCCGGTAGGCATAGTGACCATCGAGAACAACCTTTTCGGGAAAGAGGCTCAGCGAGGAGACCTTCGCTCCCTCGGGAAGGCCGACCGGCGCCTCCTCGGCGGGGGCGGCGCCCAGGCCGGCCACAAGCAATACCGCCGCGAACATCGATTGGCTGAAGCTCATTGTTAATTTCATGATGTATCAGGTTCCTGCTTTGTGTCTCTTTCGCCGCGGTTTCCCGTGCGAAATCACCCCGCGGCCTTGAGCGGCACGGGAATCAATTCCTTGAGTATCTTACCTGTGGCGGCATCGACCAGGATCACCTTGCCCTGGAACCCGGCTGCCGCGACTGTTTTTCCGTCATGACCGAAGGTGCAGGTGTAGACGCCTCCGGGAACCTTGAGCTCCCAGAGCTGCTTGGCATCTCCCTCCTGGTAAACCCGAACCAGGCCCTTGCCCTCCTTGCTGCTGCCCACGACAATCCTGCCGCCATCCGCGCTGTATTCTATCGAGAAGATGCGGCCGGGCAGCGCGGCGAAGTTCCTGATGCGGTTGTAATCATCTCCAATCTTCCGGGCCTTCTGCCTGAACATTCTGTAGATCTTCGGCACCCCATCCGCTCCGCCCACCAGGAGCTCATCTTTCGCCGGGTGCCGGTCGATAGCCATCAATCCCCCCTTGAGCGCCCCGGGAGTGATGCTGGTGATGTTGTCGATGAACTGCTGGGCATCCACCTTCATCAGCTTCATGGACCGGTCGCGGCTGACCGAGATCAGATGCGATGAGTCCTTGGAGAAAACCGTGTCGAGCACCCAATCGTTATGCGCCCCGTTGAAAAATACCTGCTTGCCGGTCTTGCTCTCAATGGCGCGCAGAGTATTGTCCGCGGCTCCGAAGGAAATCAGCTTGCCATCGTGCGACCACTTGACCCCATAGAGCGTGTCGTAGGTGCTCGGAATCGAGAGCTTGAGCTTGCGAGACTCCACATCCCAGATCTGGATCTCACCCCGCTGGGCCGGAAGCCCTCCCGCGACCGCCAGCCTCGTTCCATCGGGCGAAAAAGACAGCGCCTGGATCCGCTGTGAGACCCCGACCAGGCGTGCCTCGAGCATGGAACCATCCGCCTTGTGCAACAGGACCTCGTGGTAGCCGGATACAGCCAGGTACTTCCCATCGGAAGAATAGTCCAGGGAGGTGATGACCGGCAGCGCCTGGTACTGCGGCGGATTCGCCTGGGTGATATTGTCCCTGGCCGAAGGCGGAGTGTCATCCTTCGCTCCCTCTACAATCCAGCGCTTGATGAGACCGATCTCCGGGGCGCTCAGGGGCTCTGCCTTTTTGGGCATCGCCGGCCCCTTCTCCCCATCGGGAATGACCGTGGTATAGAGCAGGCTCGCCTCGGGCTTGCCTGCAACGACAACCTTCTCATCGTCGTCGCCCGCGCTCATCACCCGGTCGTAACCCAGGAGGTTGATCTTGCCGGAAGCCTTCGCCGGCTGGTGGCAACCATGGCAGGCCTTGACGAGAATCGGTCGCACATCTCCGTAATAGCTCACCGGCTTAGCCGCCGGGGCATCGTCGCAGGAAGCCGCCGTACAGTAGAGAGCCGATAAGATGAAGGTGCAGAGAGAAAAGATTTTCCCGGCCGTCATGGTAGAAACTCCATCGGTCAATTCAGTGATTCAGTGGGACTGATCAGGCGAAGAGGTCCAGGACCGGCTCGGCCTTCACCAGCTCACGCGGTTGGTTGAGGTGGTTGTAAACCAGGGTCTGCGAATTGATTCCGACCGCATGGTAAATCGACGCCAGCAGCTCCCGCGGATGAACCGGGTTTTCCACTGGAGCGGAACCCGTCTCGTCGGATTTCCCGTAGACATAACCTCGCTTGATGCCGCCGCCGGCCACAATGGAGGTGAAGCAATAAGGCCAGTGGTCCCGGCCATTCTTGTCATTGCCATTGC
>CAJWMA010000290.1 GCA_913042995.1 uncultured bacterium
CCAGAACGCTGGTATACGTCGTTATAAAAGCCATGTTCCAGAACTCCCCATCATTCTCGAAATGGTGGTCCGATACCTTCTCGGTCCGCGGCCCCGACCACCGCCAGGCGGCCGCGCACCAGAACAACGGAAGCGCATCGCTCCCGCGACTCACCCGGGAGGAAGATGCCCATCCCCCCTGGAAACGATCACTTCCTCCTGCTAAAGCTGCGGTAAAAACCGGGGGCCGACTGGAAAAGAACGAACCTCGGAGTCATCATCGCATGCTCGTGATACTCTCCAGCTCTCACTGATCCCCAATCCCCAATCTGCCAACGAACCTTGAACGGCGAGATGCCTGAAGCTGCCCGGCCCCCGCCCCTCGGCGAAAGACCCCCCAGGGATCCGACACCGACCACAAGCCGCCCGTGATTCCCCAGAAGCCCGGGCCGACCTGATGAAATCGATGCTAAGGGTGATATTTCAGGACGGCAAGTTCAGTTTCAATTTCACCTGGAAACCGTCCCGGGAGGGGCCAGGGACTGGATGATCTCCCATGCCCGAAGAACGTGCTTCTCTTTCGTCGAGATGGTGCCGGTGGCGAAGCGCAGGACATAACGCGCCGCCCCCTCCCCTGGTATCACGGTATGCGTGAGGAAGATCTCGCCGCCGGCGTTAATCGCATCCAGCAATTCACGATTTTCATCATCGCTCCCGCGAAAACGAAAGCACACCAGCCCGAGACGCCTGGGAGCGCAAATTTCAAAATCCTGGGAGCCGCAGACAAGCTCCTCGAAAAGCTCAGCCAGCCGTACCTGCTCACGGATAAAAGCGCGCAGCCCCTCCACTCCGTACCAACGCAGAACAAACCAGAGCTTCAGCGACCGGAACCTCCTTCCGAGAGGGATCTGCCAGTCTCGATAGTCGATCACTGCTCCGGAATCACCCTGGCTGGTACGCAGGTATTCAGGAGTAACCGACAAGGCCCGCGTAAAGCTCTCCCTGTCACGGACCCAGAGAGTCGAACAATCGAATGTTGTCAACAGCCACTTGTGAGGATTGCAATTGAAGGAATCGGCCAACTCGACACCTTCAATCATCGTGCGGTACTCGGGGCAGACGCAGGCATTGCCCGCGTAGGCGGCGTCAACATGCAGCCAGAGCTCGTACTTTCTCGCGATCCTGCCGAGTTCAGCCACCGAATCCATAGCGCAGGTCGAGGTCGTACCTACCGTGGCGCAGATAAAGAACGGAACCCTGCCGGCGGCAAGATCACTCTCAATCGCGGCCTCGAGCCTTGCCGGATCAATCGAGAGATCATCCCGCACATCAACCTGGACCAGGTTCTCTGAACCAATACCACAGATGGAGGCGGCCTTGAGAACGGATGAATGCGCCTGGCTGGAACAATAGGCTCTGAGCTCCTTGTCATCCGCTTCGCCCCTGGCCCGGATGCGTTCTCGCCCGGCAACCATGACGGCGAGGACCGCTTCGCTCGCAGTGCCATGGATCACCCCTCCACCACCGGAGGAGGAAGAGGAAAAAGACCCGGGAAGACCGAGAATGCCTGCCAGCCAGTCGAGAACTCGAATCTCCAGTTCCGTGCAGGCTGGACTCGTCACCCAGGACATGCCTTGCACGCCCAGCCCCGCGCAAAGCAACTCCGCCAGCACGGACGGCAGTGAGCTGTTGGCGGGGTAATAGCCAAAGAAGCCGGGAGACTGCCAGTGGGTAAGACCCGGCATCACAATACGGTCGATATCCTGGAGAATATTGTCCAGCGAATCGCCCTCCAATGGAGGTTCCAGGGGAAGACCGGCAGCGACCTCGCCGGGCTGGACCTGCGAAAGGACGGGGCGAGTCTCGATCTTCTCCCTGTAGTCGGCGATGAAATCGATGAGCTTCCGCCCGAGCTCACGAAAGTGTTCAGGGTCCATGTGCAGGTCGTCTGACATCACCGTCTCCAATCGCACCGGAACTATTCCTGGTGGTTCCTGATTGAACAACCGCCCGCCACCGCTGGCAAGCAGGAAGCCCCGGCCGTCGGCAAAAAGCATCCTTGCAAAGGCCGCAGGCGGAATGCAGCATCCTGTAGCTCCCCAGGAAACGCGGAAGGTCTCCCGAAACAGGCTGAGAGGTGACAGGATGTGCATAGCAGGATGTATGGATATAGTGGCCGGCAATCTCGGCCGACGTAACTTTTTGCGTACAGGACTGGGAGGCGCGGCTCTTTCCCTGAGCTCCTGCAGTCCCCTCGAGCCTGCGCGCAGGGGGGAGGGCGGAACGCCGGCGGCGCCCGAATTCGCCGCCTTCAGCCAAGTCGTTGACCTGACCCACACCTACTCTAACCGCTTTACTCATTGGGCCGGAGGCACCGCCAGGGTAGAGCTCGAGACCGTCTCCTCTACCGCGAACGGAGATGGATGGAATGTAACCCGCTGGACACTCGACGAGCATGCGGGGACCCATATTGACTCCCCCTTCCATCGCAACCCGAACGGCCTGACCGCCGACAAGATCCCCCCCCGGGACCTGGTGCTGCCCCTCGCCATCATCGACATCAGGAAGAAAGCCGAAGAGAACGAAGATGCCCAGGTGACCATCGAGGATCTCAGGGCATGGGAGGATGCCCACGGCCCGCTCCCTGATCGCTGCTGCGTGGCGATGCTCAGCGGCTGGGACGCCAGGGTCGAGAAACCCGGCTTCATCAATTTTGACGACAAGGGCATCCGCCACTTTCCGGGTTTCCATACAGATGCGGCCATTTTCATGCTCGAAGAACGCACGGTGCTCTCGATGGCGGTCGACACGGCCAGCCTCGACTACGGTCCAACGAAAAACTTTCCGGTCCATACGGCCTGGCTGGGCAGCGGCCGCTGGGGAATCGAGAATCTGGCCAACCTGGCCGACCTGCCCCCAGCGGGAGCCACCCTCGTTTGCGGGGCCCCGAAAATCGAGGGAGCAACAGGAGGCCACTCGCGAATCCTGGCCCTGCTATAGCAGGGAACTTCAGCCTGCCCGGGGAAAACAGGAATGTCCATCTTCGGTAGGATCAGGGCCAGCCAGGGGAAAGGGAGGAGGAGGCGAAGCCCCTCCCCTGAAAAGAAAATCGAGACCGAAGATCGGATCGGCGATATCGAGCCGTCCATCATCATTCGCATCCGCGGCATCAAAGCAACCGGGCGGACGCCCGGCGAGGAAGAGATAGCCGATGAAAGCAACGGCATCGGATATGTCGACAGAGCGGCTCCCGTCAAAATCTCCGCGAAGAAAGATCCCCCGGGGCAGCGATGTCAACCTGATGGAAAAGGGCGTGGTACAGGGCGTAACCGACCTGCCATTCCAGGTCACCCTGTTCCTCACCGGCTGGGCCGAACCTCGCAGGCCATCCCTGTATTCGATCGCGGTCGAGATCTCCTCCGAATCTTCCGGCAACGTCCGCACCCGGTAGCTGGCCCGGGCCAGGGAGAAAGAACCCTCGGGGGGAAGCGTAACCGGCTGCGCCAGGCTGAGCACAACGGCGCAGACGAAACCTTCACCAGTCTCATTGTCCACTGTTTCGATACGCTCAAAACCGAGGGGGAACACCTCATCGGCATCCGTCCCCGCCTGGGTGGCGCCTGTGATCTCCAGCACACCAGCATCGTGAGCCACAGACAGGGAGAACCCCTGGACTCCCCAGTCCCCCTCAAAATGCGTTTCCAGGCGAGCCTCCAGGACAAAGTGAAAAACCCCGCCCGGCTCGATGTGATACTCGCGACCGGGTAGCGGCGGCGGTGAAGCGGCGAAGCTCAGAATTCCCGAAACGCGGCAATCCTCATCCTGGCCTGGAAGTGGAGTCCCCATCCAGACGATCCAGGCCAACACCAGGGCTCTCAGCTTCAAGGGCGCCATTTCACATCTCAAAAAAGCTCATCCACAAAATTTCAGCCTCCCCGGCTGCCGACCAGCGATTGTACCCTGATTTGATGAGAAGCCGAAAAACGCACTATAGCCTGTGTCTTTCCCGCCTGAAAACACCCTGGAAACAGGCCTCTTTTTTCAATCTCGCCAGCCCCGGATTAGTCCACAAAAGACGCTGGAAGAGTTTTTGTAAACCTATATATATTAATGACTCATACCTTCCGGAAGAAGAAGTTCCCAAGACGGCTACACCACCCAATATCTGGGCTTTACAATTGATAGTACCTTCTCTTCGTTTCCATCTACTAAGTTGTGGCCCCGACAGTTATGTACAACCTGCTGATTGATACTATCCGCAGCAAGATTCCGCTCATCATGGCCGCGATGCTGACCCTCTGCGTCTGCACCATCGCCCCGGCACAGGTAGACTACGCCAGCCAGGTTCAGCCGCTCTTCACCCGCTCCTGCGAAGGCGGCTTCTGTCATATAGGGATGGACAACAGCGGCATCGATCTCTCCAGCTACGATGCCGCCATGACCAGCTTCGGTTTCCAGTACGATGGCGCGACCATCGTTCCCGGAGACTCCCAGGCCAGTCCCTTGTGGCTTAAGATAGCGCAGGAGGAGCCTCAATTCGGCGCCCGGATGCCAAGGCTGGCGGATCCGCTCAGCCCGGAAGAGATTGATTTGATCGCCCGCTGGATTGATGAAGGAGCGGTGGAATCCATCGCCACCAACCTGCGCGGCGACCTCGACCGGGATGGAG
>CAJWMA010000291.1 GCA_913042995.1 uncultured bacterium
AAAATCGCTTTACGGCCGCGGAAGCATCGGGCCTCCCCCCGCCAGGCTGACAAGATCCTACAATCATTCGGCTTAATGATGCTGGAACGCTGTCGCCGCAGATAAGATGATAACCATTCCTTCATCCGGCAGCTTGAACTCGCAACTCCTGTTATTCTCCCTGATCCATTTCAAACATGACCAACACCAATAAAATGACTGGCTTACCTTCGACCTTCCTGCTGTTGGTAATACTGGCTCTCCTCAGCGGCTGCGACAACTCTGCAACGGAGGCGGCCCACAGCCTG
Organism: uncultured bacterium; assembly: GCA_913042995.1. Classification (GTDB taxonomy): domain Bacteria; phylum Planctomycetota; class UBA8108; order UBA8108; family UBA8108; genus UBA8108. Next base: position 288 of record CAJWMA010000291.1, read on the forward strand.
GCAACTGACGCGGCTCCCGCCCTGGAGCAATTGGCCGCCGAGCTCGAAAAACTTCCTGAACTTGAGCAGCAGTCGGCCGAGCGGGTGGCCAAACATATCGCGGCCTCCTCTCGTGAAGACGCTGTCAAGCTGGCGGATGCCATCAGGGCAGTGAAGGCCGCCCCCAGGAGCTCGAGCGCGGAAAAGCGGCCCGTCCCGATCACCACCAGGCTGGCCACCCAGGGCGACATATCGAGCTACTACAAGACCAATGCAACCCTCGAGGTCGACAAGGATGCTGACATCGTGTCCAGGGTGAGCGGTCTGGTAAAGACGATCACCGTCGAAGAAGGCGATGAGGTCGCGACTGGCGCGGTCCTTCTTGAAATAGAAAATGACGAATACAAACACCGTGTCACCCTGGCCAGCGCCAAGACCCAGAATCTCAAATCGAAAAGGGATCGGCTGAAGGCCTTGACCGATGACCTCGTCTCCGCCCAGGAGAGAGAGACGGCCGAAACGGACTACAATACCGCGGTCGCAGAGATGGAACTCGCGAAGCTCAGCCTCTCCTATACGACTGTGCGGGCTCCCTTTGCCGGCAAGGTTGTCGAGCGCATGGTCGACCCCGGGCAGAAAGTCGGCAGCGACACGCCTGTTTTCCACCTGTCGGATTTCAGGTCGCTGCTGGCCAAGGTCTACGTACCCTCCAAGGAGTTCAAGAATCTGAAAATCGACCAGGGCGTCAATCTCGTCCTCGACAGCTCGAAGGAAGTCATGAAGGGTCGGATCAAGCTGGTCAGCCCGGTCATCGATCCCGCCACAGGCACGATCAAGATTACCGTGGAGGTGTCCGATTACCCCGCCAATACCCGCCCCGGAGATTTCTCCGAGGTCCAGGTCATCACCGACACCCACCCGAACGTGGTCCTCGTTCCCCGCTTCGCGGTCATCACCGACCACGATGAACAGGTCGTCTTCATCGCTACCGAAGACGATACCGCCGAGAGACGCCCCGTAGAGATCGGCTATACAGATGATGACCACGCTGAGATCACCAGTGGAATCAAGGTTGGCGAGCGAGTCGTCGTAAAAGGCCAGCGACGGCTTGAAAACGGCACCATCCTGAAGATCCTCGATGATGGTTCCAAGGCGCCGGAAGTGTCCCAGGGCGCCCCGGAGAGCCAGAAAAAGAAAAGACCTGGCCCGAAGGGGTATAAGAGGAAATGATTGTCGCCGGAGCCGTCAGGCGAAGGGTGACCGTAGTTATGGCAGTCCTGGCTGTCGTCGCTTTCGGTTTCGTGGGCTATTCTCGGCTTTCAGTCGAGCTCTTCCCCGACATCTCCTACCCGTCCATCACGGTACAGACCGACTTCCCTGACACTGCTCCCCAGGAAGTTGAGAACCTGATATCACGCCGAATCGAGGAGGCCGTCGGTGTCCTCAGCGGCCTGCAGAGTGTCCATTCCGTCTCCCGCTCCGGCAGCTCGGAGGTCCTCCTCGAATTCGAATGGGGTTCGAATATGGATGACATGTCGATGGAGGTCAGGGAAAAGATACAACGCCTGCACCTGCCGCGAGAGGCTGAGACCCCGATCGTTCTGCGCTTCGATCCAAGCCTTGACCCGATCCTGCGCCTGGCGCTCTCAGGGCCGGGCGACCTCGGTTCCCTGCGCTACCTGGCCGAGCGAAGGATCAAGCAGGCTCTTGAAACCCGTCCCGGAGTCGCCGCAGCCCAGGTGGCGGGCGGTCTCGAAGAGGAAATCCAGATCGAGGTGGACCAGGAAGGACTGGCCGCCAGGGGAATTACGCTCGAAACCGTCCAGGCCATCGTCGGGGTCTCCAATCTCAACCTCCCCGGGGGCTCCCTGCGCAGCAACGAGAGACACTATCTCGTGCGTACGATCAACGAATTTGAAAACCTCGATGAGATCCGCAACCTGGTCGTAGCCCAGCGGGGAGGCGCAGCCATCCGCCTCTCCGACGTTGCGAAGGTGACACGGGGAGCAAAAGAACGCGAGATCATCACCCGCATAGATGGCCGGGAATCCATCGAGATCTCCATCTACAAGGAGGGCGATGCGAATATCGTAGCCACCGCCAATGACGTCAAGAATGTCATCGCGCAATGGCAGGAGAAGCTCAAAGCCGAGAACAATACGCTGACCATCCTCTTCGACCAGTCGATCTTCATCTCCCAGGCCGTTGGCGAGGTTCGCAAGGCGGCTCTGATCGGCGGCGCCCTGGCGATCATTATCCTCTTCTTCTTCCTGCGGGACATCCGAAGCACCCTGATCGTCGCCACCTCGATCCCCATCTCGGTAATAGCGACCTTCATGGTCATGTACAAGATGGATGTCTCGCTCAACCTGATGTCCCTGGGAGGCCTGACACTCGGTCTCGGTATGCTGCTGGACTCATCCATCGTCGTGCTCGAATCGATCTTTCGCAAACGCCAGCAGGGAGCCCCCCTCCGGGAAGCCTCCATCGAGGGAACCACCGAGATCGCCCCGGCGGTAATTGCCTCGACCCTGACAACGGTGGCCGTATTCCTGCCGATCGTCTTTGTCGAAGGTGTCGCGGGGCAGATGTTCAGAGACCAGGCTCTCACGGTGACGATCAGCCTCTGCGCATCGCTGCTGGTGGCCGTCACCCTCATCCCAATGCTCAGCTCCCTGGGAAGCAGGAGAGACAAGAAAGCCGCGGAGAAGCGGGAAAAAGTCAGCGAGGACAAGGTATTTACGCTGGGTGTTATCTCACGGGTCTACGACCTCAGCGCGAAAAAGATGCTGGCCGCCCCGGTCACCTGCCTGGCAGCCGCCTTTGCCCTGCTCGCCCTGTCATTTGTTCTCCTCAGGGGAATCGGCACCGAGCTGATCCCCCAGATGAGCGAAGGCGAATTCTATTTCGAGGTCAGCCTGCCCGAAGGCAGCGCCCTCAAGGCAACTGACGATATTGTCCTGCGGATGGAAAAAGAGGCAAAGACCTCCGGGCTGGGTATCGAGCGCTCCTACTCCACCAGCGGCAGCCGCCTGGTAAGCGGCGGGATGTCGCTGAACACCATGGGCGAGAACCTCGGCCAGATCAACTTCGTGATGAAAGACAGGGGTGACGATCGGGGAGAAAAGACCGCCATCGAAAAGCTGAGGGAGAGCTATACGAACATTGAAGATCTTGACGTGAAATTCAGGCGTCCGTCGTACTTCAGCCTCAAGACTCCCATCGAGATCATCCTGTTTGGTGACCAGATCGAGGCGCTCGAGAACCGCGCGCTGGAAATGATCCGGCAACTGGATGGAGTCGAGGGGCTCGTCGATGTGAAATCATCCCTGGAGGCGGGAAGTCCCGAGCTGCGAGTCATTTTTGATCGTGAACGGATCGCATCGTTCGGACTCGACATCCGGTCGCTCACATCCACCTTGAGAAACCGTGTGCTGGGCGTGATCCCCACTCGTTTCCGTGAGCGGGAACGCCAGATCGACATCCGGATCCGCAACCCTGAAAAGGATCGGTCGAAGATCACAGACATCCGCAACCTGATCATTCCGGGCCCCAGCGGCTCCAAGCTCCGCCTGCAGACGGTCGCGGAAATTCGTGAGTCCCGCGGGCCTGCGGAGATCCATCGCCTGAAACAGCAGCGCGCCGCGGTCATCACCGCCAACCTGAAGAAGGGATACAGCCTCGGAAGAGCTATCGGCGAGGTCAAAAAAATCATCGCCAGGCAGCCGGCGGAAGAGCAACTCGCAACCGAGCTGGGCGGGCAGAACCGGGAGATGGAGATCTCTTTCAACAGCATGATGTTCGCCCTCTGCCTGGCGATCTTCCTCGTCTACCTCGTCATGGCATCGACATTCGAGTCCTTTCTCCACCCGTTTATCATTCTCTTCACCATCCCGCTCTCCCTGATCGGAGTGGTTGCCGGGTTGTATCTCACGGGAACCACCATCACCGTCATCGTCCTGATAGGATCGGTCATGCTCGCGGGAATCGTGGTCAACAACTCCATCGTTCTCATCGACGCGATCAACCGGTTGAGGAGAAAGGGCACCGCTAAATTCAACGCGGTGCTCACAGCCGGACACATGCGGCTGCGCCCCATCCTCATGACCACCCTCACCACCATCCTGGGGCTGGTCCCTATGGCCTTGAGCTGGGGCGAAGGCGCCGAGTTGCGCACGCCGCTGGCCATCACCGTCATCTCGGGTCTCCTCTTCAGCACTCTCATCACCCTGTTGGTCATCCCGGCGGCCTATATGCTCGTACCCTCCCGCATCGAACCTGATGCGGCAGAGGTGCAGGAAGGCGACTCGCCATGACCCTTCCCGAGCTCGCCATCCGCCGCCATGTCACCATGCTGATGATCCT
>CAJWMA010000292.1 GCA_913042995.1 uncultured bacterium
CCAAGATCACCGTTGCCAACTCCGATGCCGACCGTCGGAAACAGGAGGCCGAGGTGGAACGAATCGCCACCGCGGCTGAAAAGGTACAGGCCGCTGAGGCCCTCGGAGAGGCCTACGCCTCGGAAGAAAGCGCCGAGCGTATCCGCGCCAAGAAGGAGCAGGCCACCCAGTACGCGAACATAGTCGTCCCTGCCGAAATCGAAAAGGCCCGTATAGAGACCCTCGCTGAAGCCGAAGCCGAGAAAACCCGGCGAACCAAGCAGGGGCAGGCCGATGGCCTCAAATCCATGATGGACGCCGAGGCGCTCGGGCTTATGGCGATTCTCCAGAAGAAAGCCCAGGGACTGGGAGATATCGTACAGGCTTGTACCGGCGACCCCCAGATGGCCATGATGATGATGATCACCGAGCAGCTTCCAAGGCTGGTCGAGGAGCAGGTCAAGGCTATCTCTAACCTCAAAATCGATTCCGTAGTCGTCTGGGATGGAGGCACAGGAGGGGGCGGAAAGACCCAGACCGCGGACTTCCTCTCGGGCCTGGTCGGATCCCTGCCTCCTCTTCATGACATCACCAAGAACGTAGGCCTCGAGCTCCCGGAATATCTTGGAAAGATGACCGGGCACTCCGGATCCACCCCCCCTGAAGATGGCGGCCCTGGAGGAGGAAGCGGATCGAGCGGAGGAGGAGGCTCAAGCGGCGGAAGCGGCTCCGGAAGTTCAGGCGGCGGGGAGAGCTCTGGCCCTTCAGCCCAGTCGAAAGATGAGATCAGTTCGTCAGCATCAACCAGCTCAACCTCCTCGAAGTCCAAGAGCGACCCCGAACCGGATAACGACAAGGTCAAGGACTGGATGGAAGACAACCTGAAGCGAATCTCCGCCTTCGATCTCAACGAGGATGGTGAGCTCGATGAAAATGAGATCGAAACCGCCATCTGGATGACCCGGGGATGGGCACGAAAGACCGAGGACCCGAAGGCCAAGTGGTTCTATTACAAGAACAAGCAGTCCATCGGGCCGGTCAGTTGGGCCCAGGTCTCCGTTGCGTTAAGCGACAACCCCAAGGCTTACATCAACCTGGTAGGCGAGGATTTCTGGCTTCCGTATGAAGCCATCGATATCGCGGTCAACGACCTCGAGGATGGACGCAAACACCGCGCGGCCTGACGGCCGAGACACAAGGCCGGCATTCAACTCAAAGAGGGAGCCCGCAAGAGCTCCCTCTTTCTTATTGGCACGGGCCCCAGCCAGGCCGTCGAAGCCCCGCCAGCATCGCCTACCCGCAAGCCGCCGATTCCTCGCAAGCATCCCCGTCCCCCTTGCCCGCCTCCCCGCATTCCGGGAACGGAGCCGGCAAGAGATCCCCGCCCGCGAAAAGATACTGAAAGAGATAGACTGCGTCTGATATGTTGATCCCTCCGTCTCCATTGGAATCCGCTGCGGAGTCGCAGGTCGGCCTTCTCTCGCTTCGAAACAGGAAGCCCAGGGTAAACACCCCATCTGAGATATCTACGGTCCCGCTGGAATTAGAATCACCCCTGATAAACAACACAGGGGGCGCCGGAGGCGCATCGTCCGGGATCCCCGGATTGGTTACACGAGCCGGATCCCCCGGGGAAGGAGCCCCCTCAGGCCGCCACGACCCGGAGGGATCCAGGAGCTCTTCGCCATTGCTCCGGCCATCGCCATCGGAGTCAAGCGCCGCGAGCTCTGCATCCCAGAACTCCGCGCAGGAGCCTGAGCGAAGGGCATCCCGTACATCCTGCCCGAATGGCGTTCTCCGCCCCCCGCCGCGCGAACTGACGTGACAACTCGAGCACCTGTCAACACCCCCATTCGGGATCAGGTCCGGACGACAGCCCCGCCCCTCGAGCTCTCGCTGGACAGAGATGGTCAGCAATAAAGAAAAACCCATCAGCAAGGCCCGCCTGGTTGAATCCTTCATCTGATACCTGCCTTTCCATGCCGGGGTCACTCAAATCAACCCTCCCGCCCCATCGCTTCCGGAAGTCGCAGGGGCACGAAGCGGTCCCGATGATAAGTCCCCGGGAATACGGATGCAATCTCCTTGGCCCGGGCACCCTCTCTCCCTGCTCCCCCGCGGCATTGCCCAGGGCGCACACGAAAGGAGCCACCTCATGAGCCCAGCCCTCGCTGAAGCCGCCTGCTTCAGCGAGGGGCACAAGCCCCGCAGGAACACCTCACAGAGCAGAGAGCGATAGCGCAGCCCCTCCCGTCGCAACGGTACAAAGAACTGGTCCGCATGATCCGCCCTGACTCTCCGTGTGGCTGCCCAGCCTTAAATATTCTTTTCGGAGAAACGAGTCTCGGCTAATGTGACCATCTCCACCGAAGAAAACCACCCGGCGCCTATCAGATGAATCAACTCTCCCCGACAGAAATCGCCAGCTACGAATCAGAAGGCTACCTGGTCCCCGACTATCGGCTGCCGCGGGAAAGGGTTGCCTCGCTCAGGAAGGCTCTCGACAGGGTCATCGAGTCGAATCCCGACACTCGCCCTGAACAGCTTGTGAGCGCCCACCTCGAACAATCAGCCGGAGAGGGTGTCCGGGGAGACAACGAATTTCTCGAGCTGGCGATGGACCCGGAACTCGTCAACATGGTCAGCCAGGTCATTGGCCCGGATGTCATCCTCTGGGGCTGCCAGATCTTCTGCAAGCCTGGCGGCGATGGCATGGAAGTTCCCTGGCACCAGGATGGTCATTACTGGCCCATCCGTCCGCTGGCGACCTGCACGGCCTGGATCGCCATCGACGACAGCCTGGCAGACAATGGCTGCCTCCGTGTCATTCCCGCTTCTCACCGCCAGGAAAAGCTACATGCCCACTTGAAAGAAGACCGGAATGATGTGGTCCTCAACCAGCGAGTCGACGCCGCGGCCTTTAATGAGGCCCAGGCCATCGATATCGAGCTGGAAGCGGGACAGCTGTCGCTCCATGATGTGTACCTCGTTCATGGGTCGAACCCCAACCTGTCCATTCGGAGGCGGGCCGGCATAGCCATTCGCTACATGCCCGGCTCTTCCCACTTCAACAGGGAAATCGCCGGGCCAAGCGCAGAGGTCAGCTACACCATTGATTTTTCACAGCGCCCCCTCTGGCTTCTTCGAGGCGAAGACCAGACAGGCCTCAATGACCTTCAGGTCGGCCACAAGCCCCCAGGGACAAGCCGGAGCTGAGAGCTCCGGCTTCACCCACCATCAATATTCGTAGCAGTTCCTGAAGGTCGCCTCTCCGATATGAACCGGAGCTTCGCCGCCAAGATAGAGCCACTGCATGAGCCCCATGAGGTCGGTCACATTCACCTGTCCGTTACCATCAAAGTCCATGGCGGCAGGACAAACAGCAGGGTGTCCTCCGAGGTAAAGCCACTCGTACATTCCCCGCACATCGGTGATATTCACGCGCCCATTCAGATCGAAATCCATGAACACATAGGAATGCCGGGCCTCACTGCTCTCTTTCTTCTTGTAATCCTTCTTGCCCCCTTCAGCCTCAGCGCCAATGCCGACAAAGGTGCTGATCATGACCAGTGCCACTATAAGAATCCTTTTCTTCATGCCAGTAACTCTCCTCAAAATGTTTTTCAGTTTCCCAGGCAACCTGCGGCGCCTTCCAGTCTTCGCCCGCCCTGCCCCAGGGCGCCGTCAAGACCTTCTGGCTATCCAAAGTACCTTCAGGCAAGAGTAATGCCGGGCGCGGAGAATATAGCTTGATTGGCTGTAGGTTGTTGCCAGCTAAAAAGATAGGAACCACGCAAGCCACAGCAGCTCGCCTGTGGCGCCAAAAATTGTCGGCTGCTACAGCAAAAATCGTCGCCAGGGCCAAACTTTGCCCGTTCCCTCCCAGGCAGGCTCTCAGCATAAAAAAAGGGCCGGGACTCATAAAAAGTCCCGGCCCTTCCAGTCCAGGCAGGATAACCTGCCGGACAATTCAGGCTTATTCACATGCGTCATTCAGCTCGCATTCGAGATAAACCTGACACCCTACGCCAGCCGTCGGAGAGGCGCTGGTGTGGGCAAACAGGTAGTTCAGACCGGACACCGCGTCCGCGACGTTGATACGGGCGTTGCCGTTGAAGTCCATGGCATCACGGCAAGCCGGAGCGTCGCCGCCCAGGTAGAGCCAGTTCAGCAGAGCCTGGAGGTCGGCAATATTGACCTGCCCTGAACCATCAAAGTCCATCGTGACATAGTTGTTGTCGACGCCAGTGATCGTCAGATCGTACCCTGTTGAGGTCGGGTCAACATCCGTGTCATCGAAGGCCACAATGTTCTTGACCGCAAGGCCGGAACCAACAAGGCCGTTGGCATACTCAAGGCTCCTGGTCTCGGTCGCAGCCTCGGGGAAGGTCGTAGCGACAGAGATTGTCGCAACGGTCGAGACTCCAGAGGCCGGCAGCATAATGAACTGCTGGAAACCAAGGATGGTGACCTGGATAGCTCCGTCGGCGGTGAATTCATTGAAATCAAAGCCGAGGTCGGAGGCTTCTTCCGCCGCCGTACCATCGGTGGTGATCCCGGTGATCTCGAATCCATTCCCGGTCACACCGAAGGACCAGCCCTGGGCTCCGATACCTTCATT
>CAJWMA010000293.1 GCA_913042995.1 uncultured bacterium
CAGAATGAAGTCGGCGTCGCCCAGATTGGTGTCGATTATAACAATGGCGCCGGTGGCGATAGCGCTGTCGGTCACCATGTGACCATCGTTTACGGTAACAATGCCGGTGCCCTCGGTGGCGACGGTAATGGTGGCGACACCATCGCTCTGACCAACGCTAACGTACAGTGGGTCCTCCCCGCCGGTATCCCCGGCCTGAGTGGTGCCAAGCTGACCCTCGGTCGTTTCGAGAGCCCCGTCGGTGGCGAGTCCATCTACGGTAACGGTAACGATCACGTGACTCGCGGTACCGTCTCCACGGCTACCGACCCCATCGCCCACACCGGTATCATCGCTGAGAAGGCGATCGTTTCCGGAGCTGATGGCGATGTCGTCAGCGGTCGCCTCGGTATCCTGAACTCGACCGGTAGCGGCTGGGACGTCCCTGCTGGAGACAGCCCCGCCTGGCTCATCGGTGTTGATTATGCCGGCCTTGCCGGGATCGATCTCGGTCTGAACATTCTGCACAACCCCGGCGCGAATGACGCGACCATGTACGATGCCAGCGTCAGCATGGATGTCCCCGGTGCCCTGTCCGATGTGGTCAGTCTCCTCGGTGATACCACCCTCGCTGCTCACCTCGTATTCGGCGACAGTCCCTCGACTGGCGAAGACACCTTTGGATTCTCCACCGGTGCCCGCTATGACTTTGGACTTCCCCTGCTGGGTGATGATGGTTCGACCAAGAACTGGTACCTCGCCGTCCGTTATGACAACTACGACGAGAGTGCTGCCGCCAAGGCGTGGAGCCTTACCTCGACTCTCGGTTATCAGGCTGCTGATAACCTCCTGATGAGGATCGAGTACCGCTGGGACCGCAATGGAGATGGCGGCCTCGGAGACGGAGACAGCCAGACTGGCCTCAACGTCAACCTGGTCACCAGCTTCTAATAACCCCCTGAGGGTGATTCAAAGCTGAATCGACCATAGAGACCGGGAGGGAGAGAACTCCTTCCCGGTCTCTTTTTTTATGACCGCTTTTTCCGGGGCAGTCTCAGGAGAGACGGCGTTTTACCTCGCCGGGGATGGCCTCGAACGCCTCTTTCGTCGCCATGTAGGCTTTTTTAAGGCCTGCGACATCAGGGCTTTCTGACCGGGCGTAGCCCATAACGGTCTCCTCGGCCTCAACCAGCAACTCGCAGCCGAGTGCTATTTCCGCCGCCAACTCACTGGGAACGATCGCCACGCCGTTGCAGTCGGCATGAAGGAGCTCCCCGGGGCGGATTTCGCAGCCGCCCACCCGGACCGGGACATGGGTGTCGACGATTCTGCACCAGGCATGAGAAGAGATGACCGAGGATGACCAGCAGGGGAATCCAAGAGCCCTCACCTGGTCGAGATCCCGAGCTCCTCCGGAGGTGATGAGCCCGACACAGCCGAAGTTCTGGTAGACGGTGCACATGACCTCCCCAAAGGTGGCTCCGCAGGGTTCAGGATCGATGTCTTCGAATACCACGATTCGCGGGGCGGGCAGTTCTTCGTCAAACACGCCCACCTGGTCGGCAAGGTTCGAATAGGCATCTCCTTCGGCCGGTTCTGCCGCGCTCTGGAAGGTCGCGGTGCTCGCATAGCCTACGATCGGCGCCATCTCAGGGAAGCAGGCCTTGATCTCTCCGTTGAGAAAGCCTTCGTGCCTGGGACGCACATCGAAGAGTTCGATGACGTTGAGCACGGTGGGGGTGTCGTATTGGCGCAGCTTGTCGAGAATCTCGGGGGCGATATTCGTCATGGTCTTCTCCGGGGGGTGTCAGTCTTCCTGGGCTGCCGGGGTGGTCTCCGCCAGGCCCCAGCCGCCATCGCTGTCGTCTTTCTCATAGCCGTTCTTTTTCAGAGCGGCCTCGATGACCGCGATGGAACTCTTATGATCTTCAATATTCTGGTCCTCTCCCAGCGTGCGGCCGCGCTTGCCGGGTGTCTCGAGAAACATGTAGACCTCATCGGAGGTGACCGTGTCTCTTACCGCGCGCAGCACATCGACGGGATCGATGAATCCGGTACCCTCTTCGAAATGCCCTGTGGCGAGGAACTCGGGATCGGTCTGTTTGAGGTGAAGCTCGTAGGTTTCCTCCGGGAAAGCCTCGAGCCAGGCTTTGTAGTCGCGGTCACGGTCGTCCGGGCTCTCCGCCGGACTGATGCCGTGCCCTGTGTCGTAGCAGAGGCATACTGGAGAGGTGTCGTCGGGGTTTGCTTCGTGGTGCGCGGCCAACAGGTCGAGTGTGCGCTGGGTTTCGGGGATGCTCGAGCAGCCCTCGCGATGGGCGGCCGCCATCTCGACTACGAGGCGGGGGACTCCCAGGCGCCTGGCGTCTTCCATCCAGCGTTTCCAGATGGCCATGCCCTCATCGAAGAGTTGCCGGTACAGGTCGGGGTTTTCGGAATCTTCCCGGTTCATCGTGAAGAGCGAGAGCCCGGCGAATTCCGCTCCATAGCAGGCGGCCTGTTCGATGATGGAAAGACCGGAGATATAGGCGCTCTCCCTGATCTGCGGATTGGCGTGGGTGATGGCTCCCGCATCGCGGTAGACGGTAAAGGCGCTGATGAGCTTGACCTCCCGGGAGGCCGCGTGTTCCGCTACGCGGTGGTGATAATCTCTGAAAGCTTCGGGCGTCTGCTTGTAGAAAACCGGGCCGAAATCGTTATCGGCCACCATTTCAAGATGCCTGAGTCCCAGCTCGTCACGGGCCAGATCAATCGTATGGCGGCGTCCGTAGACGTATTTGGCGAAATTGAGATTGAGCCCGAGATATAGTCTTGGGGCCATGATTTGAATCCTCCATATGTGAAAGCAGGCGGCATTATAGCCCTGATGGTTCCACTCATCGAGCGGTGCTGATCAGTTGTTTGACACCGCCGTACAAGGTGCTACAATCGTCCGCTTACCTAAGAGGTTAAACATGACCACGATTCTCCACGTCTTCCATCATTGTATTCATCACCATTTGCGGCATTCGCCCGAGAGGGGTTCGCAGGTCTGTTGATATTTTGCATATCATGAGCTGATAGCCCCGTAACGGTAGTTACGGGTTTTTTTTTGGAGTTACCAATGTCTGACCAAATTCTCAAGCTGGGCCTTCCCAAGGGAAGTCTCCAGGAATCGACGTTTTCCCTGTTTAAGAAGGCAGGCTACGGCTTCAGTGTTTCTTCTCGATCGTATTTTCCTTCGACAGACGATAACGAGCTCGAGGCGATGCTGGTTCGCGCCCAGGAGATCGCCCGCTATGTCGAAGAGGGCATCTTCGATGCGGGGCTGACCGGCAAGGACTGGATCCTCGAGAACGATGCCGATGTTCATGAGGTGATGGACCTCTGCTATTCCAAGCAGTCGATGCGTCCCTGTCGCTGGATTCTCGCCGTTCCCGAGAGCTCTTCGATACAGAGCGTCAAGGACCTCGAGGGCAAGCACATCGCCACCGAGGCGGTCAAGATGACCCAGGCCTACCTGGAGAAGAACGGTGTCACAGCCGAGGTCGAGTTCTCCTGGGGAGCGACCGAGGTCAAGACCCCTGACCTTGTCGATGCTATCGTCGAGATCACGGAGACCGGATCATCTCTGCGGGCCAACAAGCTGAGGATCGTCGATGAACTCCTGGTGACCACTCCGCGGCTCATCGCCAACAAGGTGAGCTGGGAGGATCCCTGGAAGAGGCGGAAGATCGAGAACATGGCACTGCTGCTGGAGGGCGCGTTGAATGCCGAGGGCCGAGTCGGTCTCAAGCTGAACTGCCCCCGGGAGACACTCGATACAGTGCTCGGTATTCTCCCCTCGATGAAGAACCCGACGATCTCCCGGCTCTCAGACGATGAGTGGGTGGCGGTCGAGACCATCCTGCTGGAGACAGAGGTGAGGTCCATCATTCCCGAGCTCAAGGAGGCCGGGGCGAGGGACATTATCGAGTACCCGTTGAACAAGGTGATCGATTAGAAGGCCGAATGGACGCCCCTGGTTGCGGGGGCGGGGGAGCGACTGCTTCGCTCCGGAAGGTTTCGTGATGAGTGAAATCGCAGAGAGTGTAGCGGGGATCATTGCCGATGTCCGCAGCCGCGGAGACCAGGCCCTGCTCGATTTTACCGAGCGCTGGGACGGGGTGCGCCTGGAGGCAGGGAGCCTTCGCGTCGGCGCAGAGATCCTCGGCGCCGCGGCCGAGGAGAGTGACTTCGCTGCGGCCTTCACCAGGGCGGCGGCCCGGATCGAAAAATTTCACAGCCAGGTGAAGCCCCGAACGAGTCTCTTCGAAGATGAAGAGGGCGTACTGATGGGAATGCGCTGGACACCGATTCGCTCAGTCGGGCTCTACGTCCCGGGCGGCAAGGCGGCCTATCCCTCGACCCTTGCCATGACGGCGCTGCCGGCAAAGATAGCCGGCGTGGAGCGCATTGTTGTCGTTTCTCCCCCGGGCCCCGATGGCGAGATCAGTCCCCAGGTGCTGATGGCCGCGAAGATCCTCGGGATCGAAGAGGTCTACAGGGTGGGCGGAGCCCAGGCGGTCGCCGCCCTTGCGATTGGCACCGACAGCATACCGAAGGTCGACAAGATCTTCGGCCCCGGCAACGCCTTTGTTG
>CAJWMA010000294.1 GCA_913042995.1 uncultured bacterium
AAAACCCCCACCCGGCCATTCTGTCTCCGCCTTCCAATCCTGCTGGCAATCGCCTGCCCCTGTCTTTGCCTGCCGCTGCCGGCAGAGGACAAGACGACCGCGCAGGAGATCAGCTTCAACCGCGACATTCGTCCCATCCTCGCCGCCAATTGTTTTCTCTGTCACGGACCCGACAAGAAGAATAGAAAGGCCAGGCTGCGCCTTGACGAGGAGAAGGGCCTGGCCCGGGTCTTCCGAAAGGAGAACCTTGCCGAGAACAAGGCCTGGCTGCGCATCAACTCGAAGGATGAAGAAAAAGTCATGCCGCCCCCGGACTCCCACAAGGAGTTGACGGCGGAAGAGATCGAGAAAATCGGCGCCTGGATCGAGGGCGGCGCCGCCTGGCAGGGCCACTGGGCATATATAACACCGCAGAAGCCCAAGCTTCCTCCAACCCGGAAAACAACCTGGGCTGAAAATCCGATCGACCACTTCGTGCTGGCCAACCTCGAGCGCAAAGAGCTCGAGCCTGCGCCCGAAGCCGGCAGAGAGATGCTTATCCGCAGGGTCAGCCTCGACCTCAGGGGGCTCCCTCCCTCGATCAAGGAGCTTGACGCCTTCCTCGCCGACAAGAGCCCCAAAGCCTACGAGGAGATGGTCGACCGCATGCTGACCTCGCCCCATTACGGGGAGCGAATGACACTGGCCTGGATGGACGCCGCGCGCTATGGAGACTCAAGCGTCTTTCACGCCGATGGTCCGCGCGATATGTGGCCCTGGCGGGACTGGGCCATCCGCGCCTACAACGGCAACAAGCCCTTTGATGAGTTCTCCATCGAGCAATTGGCGGGAGATCTACTTCCAGAATCCACCGTTGAACAAAAAATCGCGACCGGGTTCAACCGCAACAACGCAACCACGGACGAGGGGGGCGCGATCGCCGAGGAATTCCGGGTCGAATACGCCGTCGACCGCGTAATGACGACATCCCTGGTCTGGCTCGGCCTCTCCATGCAATGCGCGCAATGCCACGACCATAAATACGAACCGATCTCACAGGAAGATTACTATCGGTTCTTCGCCTACTTCAACCAGGCCTCCGACCCGGGCATGCAAAGCCGGGGAGGGAACCAGTCGCCGGTTGTCAACGTCCCCAACTTCGCTCGCGCCGCCATGATGAAGAAAGAGCAGGCTTCCCTGAAAGCGGCAGAGGCGAAGCTCGCCGCACGAGCGAAAGCCGCCGAGAACGAGTTCCAGGCCTGGGTCAAAAAGGCCGAGAAGAACTCCAAGGCCGGCCCGGTGGAGCCGGCTGGACTGGCCCATCACTTCTCGCTCGACGAGGGCCAGGGCAACGTCATCGCGGACTCGATTGACTCCAGCCGAAAGGGAACTGTCAAGGGAAGCAGCCACTGGGTCGACGGCAAGTTCGGCAAGGCCTTCCGGCTCGACGGTGGAAACCACATCGAGCTCGGCGATCACGCCAACTTTGACAGGACCGACTCGTTCTCTTTCGGAGCCTGGATCAAGCCGGCGGGCAATGGAGCCCCCCTGGCGAAGATGAACGACGGCAACAAGCACCGCGGCTGGGATCTCTATCTCCAGAATGGCCAGGTCGGGATGCACCTGATCAGCTCATGGCCCAATGACGCGCTGAAGGTCATGAGCAATGGGAAGGTCCAGAACGGAAAATGGAACCACGTCTTTGTCACCCACGATGGATCGGGAACCTCCGCGGGAGTGAAGGTCTATATCAACGGAAAGAGCCAGGGGCTCAAGGCCGAGCAGAACAACCTCCGCAGCTCAACCCGCGGCAAGGCGAGCCTGAAGATCGGCAGACGCCAGCCAGGCTCTCCCTACAAGGGACAGATCGATGATGTCCGAATCTACGGCCGCGAACTCAACGGAACCGAGGTGGCTACTCTCTCCGGCAGCGACCCGCTCGCGCCGATCCTCGCCACGCCCGCTGCCAGCAGGAAACCCGGACAGATCGATATCCTCAGAAAGCACTTCCTCTCATCCATCGACAGGGAATACATATCCATCGCGAAAGATGCGGCCGGTTGGCGAGCCAAGATCAACGAGGCCGCCAAGCCCCAGGGAAACGTCATGGTCATGGCGGATGTCGGCAAGCCGCGTAAGACCTATGTTCTCATGCGGGGCAATTACGCATCTCCCCTCAAGGACAAGCCCCTTGAACCAGGCACCCCCAGTGTGCTCCCGGAACAGACCAAGGACAGCCCGGCAAACCGGCTCGGCCTCGCCCGCTGGCTCTTCCAACCCGAGCATCCGCTCACCGCAAGGGTCGCGGTCAATCGCTACTGGTATATGCTCTTTGGCAGGGGAATCGTAAAGACAGTCGAAGAGTTCGGATCCCAGGGCGACTGGCCCAGCAACCTGCAATTGCTCGACTGGCTGGCGGTAGATTTCCGCGAAAGCGGCTGGAATGTGAAACGAATGCTCAAACAAATGCTCATGTCCTCAGCCTACAGGCAGAGCGCCAGGGCCTCCAGCGACCTGGTGGGGTTGGACCCGGAGAACAAGCTCCTCGGAAGGGGGCCCCGCTTCCGACTGCAGGCCGAGTTCATCCGCGACACGATTCTCTCGGCCTCGGGACTCCTGGTGAAGGATATCGGCGGACGGGGTGTCAAGCCCTACCAGCCGCCGGGACTCTGGAACGAGGTCAGCCTTGGAGGGAATGTCCGTTTTGTCCAGGACCACGGCGAAAAGCTCTATCGCCGAGGCATGTACACCTATTGGAAACGCTCCTCCCCCGCTCCCAGCCTGACGATCTTCGATACCCCAACGCGTGAAAAATGCGTTCTCAGACGATCTCGTACCAACACGCCCCTCCAGGCCCTGGTGCTCCTCAATGACCCGCAGTACATCGAGGCGGCTCGTTCCCTCGCGCAGAAGATTACGCTGGAGGCAGGAGATTCAATCGATGCCCGGATCGTGCTCGCCTACCGGATGGCGACCGCGCACAGCCCCTCAACGAAGACTCTCACCCTGCTCAAGAAGGCCTATGAAGAAGAACTGGCCGTGTTCCAGAAAGATCCGGAGCGCGCGAAGAAGCTGCTTGGTGTTGGCGAATCGAAACGCGATACGGCAATCGACGAGGCTGAACACGCAGCCCTGACCATCATCTGCAGTATGATCCTTAACCTTGACGCCACTGTTACGAAAGGTTGATTCATGAATCCTCTCGAACAATACCAGCTTGAAATGACTCGCCGGCAACTGCTCTCCACCGGCTCCCGGTTCCTTGGCGCCACAGCGCTCACCTCCCTCATCGGGCAGGACCAGGCTTTCTCCGCCGACACCCTCCCGGGGACCGAAGCCCAGGGGCTTCCGGACCTCCCGCACTTCGCCCCAAAGGCCAAGAGGGTGATCTACCTCTTCATGGCGGGCGGGCCATCTCACATCGACACGTTCGATTTCAAACCCGAGCTGCGCAAGATCCACGGCAAGGAGCTTCCGGAATCCATCCGCCAGGGCCAGCGGCTCTCGACCATGACCTCCGGGCAGAAGTCCTTTCCCTGTGTCGCTCCGATGTTCAAATTCAGCCGTCACGGAAAACATGGCACCTGGGTCTCAGAGATTCTCCCGAAGGTTTCCGAGATCGTAAACGACATCACCATCATCAAGAGCCTCCACACCGAAGCGATCAATCACGACCCTGCCATCACCTTCATCAATACGGGCGTCCAGCAGCCCGGCAAGGCGAGCCTCGGTTCCTGGCTCAGCTACGGCCTCGGCAGCCCGAACCAGGACCTGCCGGCCTATGTTGTCATGATCTCAAGAGGCCCCGGCCAGAAGCAGGCGCTCTATTCCCGCCTCTGGGGAAGCGGCTTCCTGCCCTCGAAACACCAGGGCGTCAAGATGCGCTCGAGCTCCGACCCTGTCCTCTACCTCAAAGATCCCAACGGTATCGACCGCAGCATGCGCCGCCGCATGCTGGACCGCCTCGCCGAGATCAACGAAGAACAATTCGGGCAATTCGGCGACCCCGAGACCCGAACCCGGATCGCCCAATACGAGCTCGCCTTCCGCATGCAGGCCTCGGTTCCCGGGCTGATGGACCTCTCCGACGAGCCGGAGGACACCTTTGAGCTCTACGGACCGGACTCGAAAAAACCGGGCACCTTCGCTCGTAATTGCGTGCTGGCACGCCGAATGGCCGAGCGCGGCGTACCCTTCATCCAGCTGTTCCAGCGCGGCTGGGATCAGCACGGCAGCCTCCCCAAGCTGATCAGGGGACAATGCAAGAGTATCGACCACGCCGCCGCCGGGCTCGTCAAGGATCTCAAGCGCAGGGGAATGCTGGATGACACCCTGGTCATCTGGGGTGGAGAGTTCGGACGCACCATCTATTCCCAGGGCAAGCTGAGCAAGAACAACCACGGCCGCGACCATCACGGCCGCTGCTTCACCATGTGGATGGCGGGAGCGGGTGTCAAGGAAGGCTTCGAGTACGGCAAGACGGATGATCACTCCTACAACATCGTCGAAAATCCCGTGCCGATCAGTAATTTCAACGCCACGATCCTCCACCTGCTTGGGATCGATCACAACCGCTTCACCTACCGTCACCAGGGGCTTGACCAGAAGATCACCG
>CAJWMA010000295.1 GCA_913042995.1 uncultured bacterium
AAGTGTTCCCGTGATGATCTGAAGGAGGGCCATGTCCTGGTCGAACTCCTTGTCGCCATGGAAGGGCTTGGCGCCGCCGAGCACCCCGACAACCTTCCCTTCCAGGTTGATGGGGACTGCCATGAAGGTCATCTGCTCAGAGCCTGCGCGGAAGGCTCCGGTCCTGCCAAGAAACTTGGGCTCCTGGCTGATATCGCGCACTCCGATCGGTTCACCACTCTCGACAACGCGCCCGATGATGCCTTCACCGCGCGCGTACTGGCCCTTGGCCATCTCCTCCTCCGTCATCCCGTAGGCAAGGGAGATCTTGAGATCATCCGAATCAGGCTGCACCAGGACCAGGAAGCATTGGGATAATTCACATCTTCGGGCCAGGATCTCGCTGACCTGGGTAAACAGATCTTCAAAAACAAGAGAGGAGCCGAGAGCCTGGCTGATCTCGAGCAGGGTCTCATCCTGGATGTTTCGCCGCCGCAGCTCGGAAAACGACTGGGCGTTTTCGAGAATCTGCGCGGCCTGGGTACCGACAATCGTCAACAGCTCGAGATCCTGTTCGGAAAAATTATCCTTCCGAGTCGAATCGACACTGATCACCCCCACCACCCTCTTGTCCAGGATCATGGGAACCGCCAGCTCCGAGCGAATGTGCTCCTTGACCATGACGTAGCGATCTTCTTTGCGCACGTCTGGAACACCGAGAGCCTCGCCATGCTTGGCGACCCACCCCGTAATTCCTTCGCCGACACGAAGAGCGACCTTGTCCTCGACATCCTGGCCGAGACCGCGAGAGGTAACGATCCTGAGCGTCTCCCCCTCCAGCAGGATCACCGAGCCTGTCGTGGCGCCCGTATAGCGAATACTCGAATCAAGAAGAACCTCGAGGAGCCTGATCGGGTCGAGGGTCGAGTTCAGCGCCAGCGCGATCTCCTGGAAGATTTCGAGTCGACTGTCGGCAGGAGAAGCATCCTCTCCTCCCTCCCGCCGTGGAGACGCCGAATCCGAAGGTTCCTTGTGTTCACCTGACTCAACCATGCCGAAATCCGCTTATATCAATGACTTCTCACGCATCCAACGACCCAACGACACCCTGCCTCTTTTATAGGCACTGACCCTGTATTGTGCAGAAAAGATGGCTCTTAGCACAATAATTTATCACCCGCTTTTTCGCTCAAAGATTGGCAACCTGTTAGTATATGGCTCCAATTGCCGCCGCATGGCGGCCTGGCTCGCCCTCTTCCGGGATCTGAAATATGCCTCTTCTCATCGATCAGCTCGGCCGCAAAATTGACAATTTGCGGATCTCGGTCACGGACCGATGTAACTTCCGCTGCCTCTATTGCATGCCTGAAGAGGGCATGGAGTGGCTGCCGAAAGAAGGGGTTCTGAGCTTTGAAGAGCTCGAGAGGTTTGTCCGCATCCTTGCGCCCATGGGAATCCGGAAGCTGCGGTTGACTGGAGGAGAGCCGCTTCTCAGGCGTGACCTTCCACAGCTTATTTCGCTGCTGAGGACAATCGAAGGCATCGATGACATCGCCCTCACCACCAACGCCCTGCTGCTCGCTGAGCAGGCCGCGGCCCTGCAGGAGAGCGGGCTGGACCGCGTCAACGTCAGCCTTGATTCCCTGCTGAGAGAACGCTTCGAACAGATTACCCGCCGGGATGCTCTCGACCGGGTACTGCGAGGAATCGAGCAGGCCGCGAAAACATTTCAAGGCCCCCTCAAGATCAACGCCGTGCTCATGCGCGGACTGAACGATGCAGAGACACCCGCCTTCGCCGAGCTGGCCCGAGAACATGGACACACCATCCGCTTCATCGAATACATGCCGCTCGATGCGGATGAGAGCTGGTCCCGCTCCAGCCTGGTAACGGGAGCCGAGATCCGCGAGCGCATCGATCAGCACCTTGAAAATGGAACGCGGCTGGTTGAAGACCCCGCGAGAGATCAAAGGGCGCCGGCGGCGGACTACATCTTCTCGGACGGAGCGCCCGGCAAGATCGGCTTCATCAACTCGGTGTCGGAGCCGTTCTGCGAAAACTGCAACCGGATCCGGATCACCGCCGACGGCAAGCTTCGTACCTGCCTGTTTTCACAGGAAGAGACCGACCTCGCCCCCCTCCTTCGCGGAGGAGCTTCGGATGAGAGAATCGCGAAGGCCGTGCGGATGGCGGTCCATGACAAAGAGCCCGGGCACCGGATCAACGAGCCTGACTTCGTTCGAGCGAGCCGGTCAATGTCCCAGATCGGCGGATAGCGCTCAAAAGAAGCCTACAGAGTCTTCGACCTGGAGCCCTTCCACTCACCCTCTTCGCCCTCGGCCGTCCAGGAGCCGGAAATGCTTCCCCGCCCCTTGAGCTCGCCGACGAGCTCCACCTCGGCATCAACCCCGTCCAGGTTGTACGTAATCTTGAAGGTGATCTTACGCCCCTCGACAGAACCGCCGAGGATCTTGAAGGAGGAGCCGTCTCCCGCCTTGACGCTCCCGCCGACCTTCTCTCCGGCCAGCTGGAAGTTGAACACGAATTTCTGCTCTTCCCCGCCGGGCATCTCGACATCGGCGTACCATTTGCCCACGAAGGCGGCGGTGCTGGGCGGCCTGCGCCCCCCGGCTTCGCCCCGCCCACTCTCAGGACGCTCACGGCCCTCGGGGCGGCGCCCGCCTTCGGGCCGCTCCCCTCCCTGCGGTCTCTCTCGGCCTTCCGGGCGGCGATTGCCCTGCGAACGCTGCCCCCCTGCCCGTCCACTACCTGCAGCGGCGAGGTTGGCTGTCCAGGCTCCTCCAAAGCTGGCATCGGCCTTGTCGAACCACTTGCCGCTCATCAGGAAGCGTCCCTTAAGCTCGGCCTCCACCACGAAGACCACCTTCTCTCCGCCGAAATCAAGCACCAGGCTGTAGGAGAGCTTCTTGCCGTCAAACTTGACGGCCTGCAGCGGAAACTCCCCGCTGTCGCTGAGGCTCCTGCCGCTGAGCTTCCCATCCTTGTCCGCGGCGATCTCGATCATGGACCGAACCGGCTCGCCATCCTTGCTGCTGGCCATCGCGGTCCAGCTGCCGACCACCGTGGGCTTGGTGTTGTCTTTCCTGATCACCACGCCGCCGCCCTCATTACCATCGACCGTGAGGGTGCCCGTGAACAAGCCGTCCTTGCCAAGCATGGCCTCGATCTCAAAGACTCGCACGACATCCCCAAAATCTCTTGGAATGACCAGCTTGAGTCCTCCCTTGGCAATGCTGCCTTCCTTGATGGCATAGGAGCCGCTGCGCGGGCTGATGAAGGCGCCGCTCACCTTTGTTCCATCCTGCTTCAATTCGAGATAGTAGTCGCGCTGGCGGCCCCTGTCATCGACGGTGATCACCCAGGTGCCTTCCAACCTCACCTCTTCGGAGGACGCGGAAAGGGGCGTGACAAAACCGGAAAGAAAAAACGCGGCGGCAAAGAAAGCTCTCATTGGAAACCCCTGTATTGGACCTGTGTATGGCTCGAACGCTCGCAGACTGAGTGAATCCCCTATTTTTATCTTCCCGGCACTTAAGTCACGCATTTTTTCTCCGGCAGGCCGGCTGGACTTCCCTTCACGCAGCGTCATTGGTAGGCTGAAACGCCTACTGGTAAGCGGAATCCCGGGAAACAAACCATGACTTTGCGAGACCGACTCTTCCTCATCCTGGCGGGAATCTTCATCGCCGCCCTGGTCTCCTGCAACCTGATCTTCCAGAAGTTCTTCACCTGGACGCCGTTCGATCTCTACACCTTCGAGATCTCGGTGGGCATCCTCCCCTACCCCATCACCTTCCTCGTCACCGACATCATCTCCGAGCTCTACGGAAAGCGCAAAGCCGACCAGGTCGTCATCTCAGGCCTTGTCGCCTCGGTCTTCGTCAGCCTGCTGGTGCTGGTGGCCGATGCCGTCCCGCAAACAGGCTGGTCCCCCATCGGCGACGAGACCTTCTCAAAGGTATTCGGTCTCAACGCCCCGGCCGTCTTCGCCTCGATGGTCGCCTACCTGTCCGCGCAGTTCATCGACATCCGCATCTTTCATTTCTGGAAGAAGCTGACAAAAGGCAAGCACCTCTGGCTTCGAAACAATGGCTCAACCATCGTCAGCCAGCTGGTCGACACCGGCGCGGTTCTGCTCCTGCTGTGCTCCTTTGGCGTAATAGAATGGGAACGCTTTGGCGGCCTCCTCTTGAACGGCTTCCTCTTCAAGGTTCTCGTAGCCTTTTTTGACACTCCATTGTTTTACGCAGCGGTCTGGTATCTCAAGCCCCGCATCGGCGATGAAAACGGCGCGACAGACGCCACGGTGGGAAGCACCGATAAACAGGAAGCTCCAGGGGAGTCCAGCCCGGGCGAATAGCGTTGAAATCGGACCTCTGACAACGCTATAAAGGCAGGTTGGAACTTGGTTCCAGGGCAGTGAAGAGTTCGGAAAACCCGCGGAGTACATCGACATGAAATTGTGGACCGGACTTCTTGTTCTTCTGCTGGCGGTGGCCGGCTGCAGCTACCAGGGTGAGGACAG
>CAJWMA010000296.1 GCA_913042995.1 uncultured bacterium
GCTCCTCGGCATCGCGCAGGCCGTGAAACCGGCTGTCAGGTTCTCCCGTGCTGCGCCGCGGTCCATAGTGGAGGGCGAGGAGCTTGCGTCGACCCTCGAGGGTGGGATCGGCCAGGACCGCGTCGAGTTGCTTGAGCTGGTCGGCGCCAACCATTCCGGATGAGTCGTGGAAGGCGTTAGGGCGGCTGTCGCGCAGCGCGATGAGGGCCGCCTCCTCGCCAAGAAGGCGCACGATGGGCGGTGGGTTGGCGAGCTCGCTCCGCTCCCAGGAGCCGAAGTGCCGGTCGTAGGTTCCATCCTTCGCGGCGGCCGGTACGTAGAAGTCGTGGTTGCCGGGGATTCCGGTGATGTTTTCGGAGTCGAGGATGGGCGCGAGCAGCAGGCGGGCGCGCTCGAACTCACTGTCAAGGGCGAGGCCCGTCAGGTCTCCTGTAAAGAGAATGTGGTCCGCTCCGACCTGCTGGATGTCTTCCACCAGGGCGGCTGTAATCTCTTCGGCCTCCCGGAAGTCTTCCTCCCGTCCGAGCAGCTGCAGGTTGAGCCAGCCGACGATTCGTTTGGAGAACATCGCCCGCCAGGGGATGTCGGCCGTGCTCGCCGTGACATGGATGTCGCTGAAATGAGCGATCCGCACGGTGTCTCCTCTCTTTAACCTTCGATTCCGGGGCACAGGAGGGTGGAATTGAACACCGGACCCTCCCAGCAGATTCTCCGGTTGATGAAATCGCTGTCGGCGTCTTTGCGGATGGGGGCTACGCAGCCAAAGCAGATGCCGAAGCCGCAGCCCATCATCGACTCGAGACAGATTTCGCAGGCCAGGTCGTTTTCGATCGAGAGGTTGCGCAGGCTTTCGTTCATTCCCTGGGGGCCGCAGCCGTAGATCCTGGCGTTTTCAGCCGAGCCTGCATCCTTCCAGAGCTCTACAAAGAGGTCGGTAACAAAGCCGTGGAACCCCTCGCTTCCATCGTTGGTCGCAACGTGGGTTTCGATGGGTAGTTTTCTGAAGTCTTCGATTCCCTGGAGGAATTCGCCGGTCCTCGCTCCCATGCAGAAGTGGATCTTCGGCGGCGCGGGCAGCGCCAGCAGATGGAGGGCAAGGAAATAGAGCGGCGCCACGCCAACGCCTCCTCCGACGAGATAGACCGTCTCATCTTCTCCCGGGGTGGAGAAGGTATTACCCAGGGGGCCGAGCACATCGACCTTTACGGGAGACTCGCCGCTGGCGGTCGTCTCGGGATCGGGCAGGGCGGCCATCCAGCGCGTGCCGCGGCCCACCGTGGTGTAGAGGATGTCGTAGGTTCCGTTCTCCTTGTCGGCGCAGTAGACGCTGAAGGGGCGGCGCAGAAGGGGGTCGAAGGACTCGCCATCGTTGCACAGAACCTGTACGAACATGCCCGGCTCCGAGCGCCGGGCGATGGACTCTTCCCGAAGCCGCAAGACGTACCAGTCCGGTCCGATTTGGCGGTTGGAGACCACCTCGGATGCGGAGGGCGCGATGTAATCAGATGGCTGGCAGTCGCTTGTCGACATGGATAGCTTCTATACGGGGATCTTCACTCTGCTTCTAAGGTTCGCCTGAAGGCCTCGGGGAGATAGTCTATTAGATCGCCGGCGGTGAGGGAAGGCTGTCCGAGAGATTCCGCCGCGATATCACCGGCGTAGCCGTGCAGGTGGGCTCCGAGCTGAGAGGCATCAAAGCCGTCGACTCCCTGGCCCAGCAGGGAGGTGATGGCTCCGGTGAGAACGTCTCCGCTGCCCGCGGTGGCCATGCCCGGGTTGCCGGTCAGGTTGACGTAGAAGCGGTCTCCATCGTGAACCACCGTGCGGTTTCCCTTGAGTAGAACGGTTCCGCCGCGCTCGCTGGCGAAACGCCTCGTCTCTTCGAGCCTCTCGGCGTCGCCGCTCGGGGTTGTTCCGGTGAGGCGCTGAAACTCCCCGGGATGGGGTGTCCAGATTCGTTTTTCGGAAGGAGAGACAGGCAGTCCCTCGGCGACCAGGTTCAGGGCGTCCGCGTCGAGGACCTGGGGGCCATCGTAGACCTCGAGGATGCGCGCGAGCACCTTCCGGCTGGCGGTCGAGGTTCCAAGGCCCGGGCCGACTCCGATGGCGTCAAACCTCTCCCGGAAGTCGTCGCCGATGAGGTGATCGATTTCGGCATCGTGCTCCGGAGCTCCGGGCTCCGGCAGGGGGAGTTGGATCGCCTCGGGGACGGCGGCGGTGAAGGTCGCGGCCAGGGAGCCGGCGAAGGCCACGGTCACGAGGCCCGTTCCGCTTCTGAGCGCCGCCCGGGCGGCAAGCACCGCGGCGCCCGGCATCGCAGGCGAGCCTGCCACCAGCAGGATCCTGCCGTAGG
This sequence comes from uncultured bacterium, assembly GCA_913042995.1. Classification (GTDB taxonomy): domain Bacteria; phylum Planctomycetota; class UBA8108; order UBA8108; family UBA8108; genus UBA8108. Next base: position 2,354 of record CAJWMA010000296.1, read on the forward strand.
TGCCCTTGTGGGAATCGGGCTCCCTCTTCGGCAGCGGCGGCAGCTCGGTGATGTGCAAGGTTCCCATGCGGCCCTACTCCCGTTGGCGTTTCCTGCAGATGAGGGCCGACATGAAGCCTGCTCCAAAGCCGTTGTCGATATTGACGACGGCCACTCCCGCGGCGCAGCTTGACAGCATGGTCAACAGCGGGGTGATCCCGCCGAGGTTCGCTCCGTAGCCGCCGCTGGTGGGCACAGCGATCACCGGGACATCGCTGAGGCCTCCCACCACACTCGGGAGCGCTCCCTCCATTCCGGCTACGGCGATGATGCAGTCGGCCTCCTGGATTTTCTTTGTTTCCGCCATCAGCCTGTGGATACCGGCGACCCCCGCGTCGTAGACCGTCTCGACGGTATGCCCCATGATCTCGGCGGTCACTCGGGCCTCTTCGGCCACCGGGATGTCGATGGTGCCGGCCGAGATCAGCAGGATCTTCCCGTCAAGCGCCGGCGGGGCTTCCTTACGTACGGTGATGCAGCGCGCCCGCTCGTGGTATTCGGCCCGCTCGTCCGCGGCCTTCACGGCCTCGAAAGCCGCCTCGTCGGCGCGTGTTGCCAGGAGCCAGGGGGAGTGCGAAAGGATGCTCGCGGCGATCTCCGTGAGGTCCGCCGGATCCTTCCCCTGGCAGTAGATGACCTCGGGAAAGCCGCAGCGTAAGTTGCGGTGATGGTCTACCCGAGCATGTCCCAGGTCCTCGAAGGGCAGGTCACGAAGCGAGCTGACGGCGTCTTCGACAGGGGTCTTTCCCTCACTGACCTCTACAAGGAGTTTCCTGATTTGTTCTTCGTTCATCTGGTGATCTCGTTCAATCGCTGGCCATCGATGAAGCATCGAGGGACAACTCCTGAACCTCTCCGGCGGCGAGCAGCATCGAGCCGAGCCCTGCGATCATGGCTCCGTTGTCGGTGCAGAGGGCGAGGTCGGGGAAGCGGATATCGAGCCCTTCTTTTTCCGCCAGCTCGGTCAATCTCGACCGCAGGTAGCGGTTGGCGGCGACTCCGCCGCCGAGGATTGCGCGGTTGAGGTTTTCTCGTCCAAGCGCCCTGCGGAGCTTCTCGATGAGGACGTCAACGACTGCGGTCTCGAAGGATGCGGCTACATCCGGCACCGAGATTCCCTCGCGCAGGGGCGCGTCACGCCGGCAGTCCTGTCCCTTGACGTGGTAGAGGACAGAGGTCTTGATGCCTGAGAAGCTGAAATCAAGCGAGCCCGGCTCGAGCAGCGTTCTCGGAAAACGGATGGCCTTGCGGTTTCCTTTCTCGGCTTCGCGTGAAATGGCGGGGCCGCCGGGGTATTCGAGTTCGAGGATGGCGGCCGCCTTGTCGAAAGCCTCTCCCACTGCATCATCCTGGGTTGTTCCGATGAGCCGGTGGGAGGTCCAGTGGTCGCTTCGATAGAGTGATGTGTGGCCGCCCGAGACGACGAGGGCTATTGCGGGGAAGGCGTTTTCTATCTCGGGCAGGGGAACGAAGGGCTCCTGGCTTTTCATCCAGGCCGCGTAGATGTGCGCCTGGATGTGATCGACGCCGATGAGCGGGATCCCCCAGGCAAGAGAGAGGCTCTTGGCGGCGCTCAGTCCCACGAGGAGGGCTCCGATGAGGCCCGGCCGATGAGCGACGGCGATGGCGTCGATGTCCGGGGCGGCGTCCGGGTTCTCCCAGCATCCCGCATCGTTGAGAGCTCGCTCGATAAGCCGGGTGATCACCTCCACATGCGCTCTGCTGGCGATTTCGGGTACCACGCCGCCGAAGCGCTCATGCAGCGGCACCTGGCTGAGGACGCAATTCGATAGCAGCCGGTAGCCATCTTCGACGATGGCTACGCCCGTTTCATCGCAGGTTGTTTCGATTCCGAGGACTCTCATAATGGCTTGCCGGGGTGCGGGGTGTGAGTTCCAGTAAGGAGCCAACATAGGTCCACCACAGGCAAAGAGCAAGCGCTGGCGGGAAAGCTGTAAGGACTCTTTTTTCTTGCCCTTAGAGGAGTTCGGGGCAGTATTGACAAGTCCTGCAGCCTTTGGCTAAATGGCGCTTCACACCTGGCGGATTTCTCCGCATAGAGAAGATGCTAACAGGTGCGCGGATAGCTCAGTTGGTAGAGCACTAGACTGAAAATCTAGGTGTCCCCA
>CAJWMA010000297.1 GCA_913042995.1 uncultured bacterium
CCCTCGAAGACGTCGCGAGCTCCGGTCAATACGTCCGCATCTCGATGCCGGGCGCTTACCTGAGCCTCGCCGAGGTCCAGGTCTTCGAGGAGGAGCCCGGGCCGAGCGTGGCGACAGTCTCCTGGGATCCGCCGCTGTGCGCGGTGCCCGCGGGCTACAACGTCTATCTCAACGGCGACCTGCACCTCGAGCTTGACAGCGACACGACCAGCTTCGAGGAAGCCCTTTCGGCTCGCACCTCGGTCTACGAGGTCGTAACCGTCACAGCCGGCGGGGCGGAGGGCTGCGCCGCCATGATCTGCGCCTATAGCGACAACTCCCTGCCCTTCTCGACTCCGCTCAGAATCAACATGGGTGGGCCGACAATTGTCGATTCGAACGGCAACACCTGGCTTGGAGATGCAGGCGGCGACCCGCTTGACATCCGGCCGAACGATGCCGGCGGCGGCAATGAGATCGCCGCCTGGTGCACCCCGACCCAGGAGAGCGTCGAGGCCCTCGGCTTCGCCGCCCAGGACATGGACATCTTCAGGAGTATCCGCTGGGACAACGCCGGAGATGGCGAAGCCAACGACTGGTACATGGAGCTGCCCATGGCCGATGGCCTCTACGAGGTCAGCTTCTACCTCTGCGATGCCGGTGACAACCGCCACTACAAGCTCGCCCTCGAGGGTGAGATTGTCGAAGAAGACGTCCACCAGCTCGCCTTCCCCGTCGGCGAAGGTATCGTAGCCGGCCCGAACCAGGTCGGTGTCTACACCTTCGAGGCCGAGGTAGAGGACGGGTCGCTCTCGATCGGGATCCTGCCCTGCTTCGACTGCCCGGGCGTGACCGACTCCAACCCCATCCTGGAAGGGCTCGAGATCCTGCCGCTGGCCGGACCTCCCCCGGAGATCTGCGACAACGGCCTCGATGACGATGGAGATGGCGCGACCGACTGTGTCGACAGCGACTGTCCCGCCTGTCCGGAGATCTGCGATAACGGCGCGGATGACGACGGGGATGGCGCCGCGGACTGCGACGACGACGACTGCGCCGAGGCGGAAAGCTGCCAGCCGCAGGGTAACCCGTTCGCGCGCGGAGACGCCAATATCGATGGAAATATCGATATTTCCGACCCGACGACCACTCTGCGATATCTCTTCCTCGGCGGCGCCGAGCTGCGCTGTGTTGATGCCGCAGACGGCAACGACGATGGAGTGATCTCGCTGACCGACGCGATCTACGTTCTCAACCACCTGTTCCTCGGGGCGGCGGCGCCGCCGGCGCCCTACCCGGGCTGCGGAACGGACGAGACCGCGGACGGGCTCGAATGCGAGGCTTCACCCGCCAACTGCGAGTGAAACCCCTGACAGCAGCGGCGCGGCGCGGGCGGATGTCCCGAGCCGCGCCGCTGTTTTTTTCCTTAAAACCCGAGATCCGGAAGGCCTTTGCCATGCGCTACCTGGCGACCGTTCTGCTCGCTCTCTCCTGCTTCCTGCAGCTCTCCACCCCCGTCAACGCACAGGCGTTCGACATGCCCCTGAGGATCAACATGGGCGGGCCCGAGGTGACGGACGTCAACGGAAACCTCTGGCTGGGCGACGCGGGAGGCGACCCCCTGGATATCCGGCCCAACGACCTCGGCGGCAGCAACGAGATCCTCAACTGGAGCAACCCGACCCAGTTCAGCGTGATGGCGCTCGGGTTCGGCCTCGCGGATATGGATATCTTCAGAAGCATCCGCTGGGACAACGGAGGCGATGGCGAAGTCAACGACTGGTATATGGAAATCCCGGTCCTCAACGGGAGCTACACGGTCAACCTCTACCTCTGCGATGCCAGCGACGCCCGCCACTACAAGATCGCCCTCGAGGGGGAGGTCGTCGATGAGGACGTCCACCAGCTCGCCTTCCCCACCGGGGCAGGCATCAACCCCGGACCTAACGAGGTCGGCCGCTATTCCTTCGAGGCGGAGGTGACCGACGGAAGCCTCTCCATCGGCCTGCTTCCCTGCCCGGACTGTCCCGGCGTCGCCGACTTCAACCCGATCCTGCAGGGCCTCGAGGTGCTTGAAAACGCGGCCTGCGATCCGGAAGACCGGGACCTCGGCCTCGCCTGCTCCTATGACGAAGACAGCGGCAGGGTCAACGCCGCCTGGGACGATCTCGCGAACGTCGACAGCTGGCGGGTTCTTCGAAACGGCGAGGTCCTCCTGCCCCGGCTGCCGGCGGCGGTCAGGGAGTTTACCGATGCCAATCCGCGCGGCGCCGGTCGAAGCGTCCGCTATACCGTCGAGGCGGTCAACGCGGCCGGAACCGTCCTGACACGCTGCAATTGCTCAGTCGTAACCCTCGCCTGTCCCAGCGGCCTCGAATGCGAGGTCGACATCGATACCGGCGAGGTCACGCTCAACTGGACCGCGCCGGTGGGAATCGAACTCGATGCCTATGAGGTGCGCGCCAACGGCCTCCTCCTCGAAACGGTCGATGGCCTGAACACGTCCTATATCGACGCTCCGTCCGAGCGCCTCATCAACTACGAGGTGACTCCCATCACGGAAAATCCCCCCGGAGCCTGCGACACCCTGCGCTGCCAGGTGGAGAACAACTCCATCCTCTTCGACATCCCGCTCAGGATTAACATGGGCGGGCCGGAGATAGAGGACGATGAAGGCAATATCTGGCTCGGAGATCTGGAGGGGGCGGGCGACGCCCTCAGCATCCGCCCCGACGACGGCAGCGGCACCAACACCATTCCCGGGTGGTGCAATCCGACCCCCGAGAGCATGGAGGCCCTGGGGCTCGACCCCTTCGGCTCAACGGTTGAAGTTTTCAGGAGCATTCGCTGGGATGTCGGCGGCGATGGCCTCGACTTCTATATCGAGCTGCCCGTGCCGGATGGAGAATACCTGGTCAATCTTTACTTCTGCGAGAGCTGCTGCGACAACCGCCACTTCAAGGTCACCCTCGAAGACGAGGTGGTCGCCGACGACGTTCACCGCGGCGACTACGCCGATGCCTTCCACCAGGTAGGCCGCTATTCCTTCCTCAACGTCGAGGTCGCCGACCGTGGGCTGTCCATCGGCCTGCTGCCCTGCCCGGAGTGCCCGGGCGCCACCGACATCAACTCCATCATCTCGGCAATCGAGATCCTCGAGATGGAGGAGGACCCCTGCGACACCGAAGGCTTCCGGGTCTGCCCCGGGGGGCTGACCTGCGTCACCGAGGGCCAGGATGTCTCGGTGAGCTGGAACGAGAGCCTCTGCGTCGAGCTCGAAGGCTACCAGGTTTTCCGCGACGGCGAGGTTCTCCTGGAACTCGAACCCGACGAGCTCAGCTTCGAGGACTCTCTCGATGGCGCGCGCTCGGCGAGCTATCGTGTCGAGCCCATCCTCAAGTTCCAGGACGCGGCCCCCTGCCCGACCCTCACCTGTGACGCCTTCGACCTGGACACGCCATTCGAGGTGCCGCTTCGAATCAACGCCGGGGGCCCGACGATCGTCGATGACCTCGGCCGCACCTGGCTCGGAGATCCCGGCCCCGGCCTCGACCCCCTTGGAATCCGTACCGATATCGGCAGCGGCACCAACACGATCCTCGAATGGTGCAATCCCGACGCGGTGAGCCTCGAGGAGCTCGGCATCGATCCAGTCGACCCGGGCGCCGAGGTCTTCCGCAGCATCCGCTGGGATGTGGGCACCGACGGCGTCGACTGGCACATCGAGCTGCCCATCCCCGATGGGATCTACATCGTGAACCTCTACTTCTGCGAGAGCTGCTGTGATCAGCGTCACTTCAAGATATCCCTCGAGGATGAGATCCTCGAAGAGGACGTCCATCGCGCCGCCTACGCCGACGCCTTTCACCAGGTGGCCGTCTACCCCTTCAGGGCAGTCGAGGTGAGCGATGGGGCCCTCTCCATCGGCCTCCTGCCCTGCCCGGAGTGCCCGGGCGCTACCGACTTCAACGCCATCCTCTCGGCGCTCGAGGTGATTCCCGCCGATGAGGACCCCTGCGAGAACCCGAACTTCCGTCAATGCGCCGGCAGGATCCAATGCGAAGCCGTCGACGGTGAGGCCGCCGTCTCCTGGAGTCCGCCGGAATGCTTCGAGCCCGAGGGCTACGAGGTCTACCGCAACGGGGAGCTCATCCTGGAGCTCGATGGCCTCGAGACAAGCTTCGAGGACACCATGGTGAGCCGCAGTCAGAGCTACCGGGTCGAAACCCTCGTTCCCGATGGGGTGAGACCCTGCCGGGCGATGAGCTGCACGCTCACCGACAACACCCTGCCCTTCGCGGTCCCCCTGCGAGTGAACGCCGGCGGACAGACCGTGACCGACAAGGAAGGCCGCACCTGGCTCGGCGATCCGAACGTCAACGCCGATGACCTGGGGATCCGCGTCGACCCTCTCGGCGGCGCCCAGGTCGTTGCGAACTGGTGTCCCGCGGACTGGCTGGGCATCGAGGAGCTGGGCTTCGACCCGGCCGACCCCGCCATCACCGACATTTTC
>CAJWMA010000298.1 GCA_913042995.1 uncultured bacterium
TCGAAAAGGTTCCGATTTCCGAGAGTCCGCGGCATTCGGCGGCACCCGCTAGTCGCCTTCTGATGCCAGACCAGCCACTTGCCAGCCTTCGCGCCCTCGCATAGGCTATTGGAACAGATAATCATCCACTTTGAATCAAGGGAGTGGCGGCGTGCGACAATTATTCAGAACTACATTGATTTTGCTTCTCACGGTTTCGCTTCTAACTTCATCTGTCTTTGCCGAGGGTGAGTGGGAGGTGACTCCCGCGAGTGAGCGGGCTCTCCAGAAGGGTCTTGAATGGCTCGCAAGGAACCAGGGCCCTGAGGGTAACTGGAATTCCAACAACCTGGGGCTTGTGGGGATGGGGGCCCTGGCGTTTCTCTCCGCAGGCTACCTTCCCGGCCGCGGCCGCTACGGAAATACCGTCCAGAGGGCCCTGAACTATGTGACCCGGAACGCCAAGCCTTCCGGGCTCCTGAACATCGCCAACGCCCAGCATGACATGTACAACCATGGCCTTGCGGCTTTCGCGCTTGGCCAGGCCTACGGCATGACGAACGACAAGGCACTCAACAAGGTGCTCGATAAGGCGCTCAAGCTGATCTCGAACACCCAGGCGGAGGACGGCGGCTGGGATTATCGCGCGCGTCGGCAGGGCCGGGGGCATGATCTCAGCCTCGTGGTAATGCAGGCCAAGGCTCTCCGCGGAGCCATGGACAGCGGCCTGGAGGTCTCGCCCGAGGTGGTTGGCTCGGCGATCCAGAGTGTGAGAAGGTACTACAAGACTCGCTCAGGCAAGAACGGTCTGACCAACCCGAAGGCCGCCATGCTCGAGGCCGGCCAGTTTACCTACAATGGAGGAGGCGGCACGCTGGCAATGGCAGCGGCCGGCGTGGTCTGCCTGCAGGAATTCGGTCAATACGGTGATTGGCGAATCGGGAAGAATCTGGATGTGATCCAGGCCGCGATTGGCAAGGCGGCCAAGCCGGGCTCGAGAAACGGCAGTGTGCCGTGCGGAGATGCCTACACTCTCTATTATGTGGGGCAGGCGCTCTACCAGGTTGGAGGGAAGCGCTGGCGAGAGTCCTATCCGCGACTGCGGGACTACCTTGTTGCGAGCCAGATGCTCAGCGCCGGGGAATCATCCCAGGATGGGCTCTGGAGGGGAGGCCGCGTGGGCGGCGTGCCCGGGGATATGTATGGAACCGCGGTGGCGTGTTTTGTGCTCTCCATGCCGAACCGCTACCTGCCGATCCTGCAGGAAGGCAAGATCGACAGCATCTCCAAGCAGTTGAAGAAGAAGTAGAATTCGATGAAGTACGCTCGATTCGCAGTGATTGGCGCTGTCGTTCTGTTGGGTCTTTCGGCGGCTACCTGTAAGGCAGAGGAGTCCTGGAGCTCTCTCTCGTCGCCGGATGGCACGTTCAGGATCGAGTTTTCGGTGGGTGATAAGGGGAAGCCTCTGTATCGCGTCAGGCACGGGGGAGATGAGGTGATCCTGCCCAGCGGCCTTGGGTTTTTTGAGGCTGGCGGAGAGGATTGGACCGGCGGCTATGTTAAGGCCGAGTTGGGCGCGGCTGAACTTCATGATGGGTCCTGGCGGCCGGTCTGGGGGGAACGATCCCTTGTTCGTGATCACTACCGCGGGGCCGTGGTTCTTTTTCGGCGCCCTGGTCCTCTTGCCGGGCTCAGGCTTGAGGTTCGAGCCTACGATTCAGGAGTCGCCTTCCGCTACCTTGTGGGGGCAAGGGGAGAAAAAAAGTCGATCAACATCGAGAGTGAGAAGACCGAGTTCTGTTTCACCGAAGATCACAAGACCTGGGCGGTCTATTCGGCCCAGGGGAAATATTCAAAGGTGAAGCTGAGCGAATTGCGCAGCAGCGTTGAGCGTCCCTGCGTCCTCGAGACGGGAGCCGGCAAGGTGATCGCGATTGCCGAGGCGGCGCTGGTGGACTATGCCCGCATGCGCCTGCGACGCTCTGAAGATTCGCCCCGGACACTGGTCTCGAGGCTCCACGGACCTGTAAGCGCCGCCCTGCCCTTGAGAACTCCGTGGCGGGTCGTCATGGCCGCCGACCGGGCAGGGAAGCTGCTCGAGAACAACCACCTTATGTTGAACCTCAACGAACCGAATAAAATAAAAGATACGAGCTGGATACGGCCCGGAAAGGTGATCCGGGAGGTCACTCTCTCGACCAAGGGCGGAATGGCCTGTGTGGATTTCGCCGTCGAGCACGGTCTGCAGTTCATAGAGTATGATGCCGGCTGGTATGGCGACCAGGGCAAGATGACATCCGATGCGCGTACCGTGTCACGGCGCGGCCTCGATCTCCAGGCGGTCATCGAGTACGCCAATAAAAAGAACATTGGCGTGATCCTGTACGTCAACAGGCGCCATCTCGAGCGGGATCTTGATGACCTTCTTCCGCTGTACAGGAAGTGGGGCATCGCCGGCCTGAAGTTTGGTTTCGTCCAGCACGGTGACCAGCGGTGGACCCGCTGGATGCACGAGGCCATCGCCAAGTGCGCGAAGTACGAGATCATGGTTGATGTTCATGATGAGTACCGGATGACCGGCTGGGAGCGAACCTATCCGAATTTCATGACCGCAGAGGGGATCGGAGGGGACGAGACGCGTCCGCCGAATGAGCAGGCTCTCGCGAATCTCTTCAACCGCATGATCGCCGGCCCGGCAGATCACACCTTCTGCTACTTCAATGGCTATGTTGACCAGACGACCTCCCACGCGGCCCAGCTCGCCAAGATGATCTGCTTCTTCAGTCCGTGGCAGTTCCTCTTCTGGTATGACCAGCCGTCCTCCGCCGCTGGCGAGCCCGAGTTCGAGTTCATCACGGCGTTGCCGACGACCTGGGACGAGCTCCGGGTCCTTCATGGGAAGGTTGGCCGTTACGCGGTTGTCGCCCGGCGCAAGGGAGACGATTGGTATATCGGTTGTCTCAACGCCAGGAAGGCCAGGACGCTCGATGTCAGCCTGGATTTCCTGGCGGCAGGCAAGACCTACAAGGCCCATACCTATTACGATGATCCCGGGGCAGGCACTCGAACAAAGGTCGGAATCTCGCGCAGGGCGGTCGACTCGAAAACAGTGTTGAGCGTGCCGATGAGTGAGCGCGGGGGCGTAGCGATCAGGATTTCCAGCGGTAAGTAAAGCGCGGAGGGTAGAGGGTCTACTTCTCTCCTTGTCAGTCTCTCCATGCTTGGCAGGCAATTTTTATGCTTTCAGGGCGAATTGATGTGAAAGATGTCCGGGTGAATTTGTTCAGCATGTTCACCGCCGGGGTCGCGGCTGTACTGGCCTGTTTTTCTGTCAGGGCGAACGAAGGAGAGGCTCGCTGGGTTCAGAGCTATGATGCGGGCTACACCGACAGGAATGGGGCGCATGCAGGGGGGTCGGAGATCATGCACCTGGTCCCTCACAAGGGAAAGCTCTACGCAGCCAACGGCTATTGGGTGGATTCTCGCTGGGTGATTCCCCCCGATTCCGAAAAACAATCGGCCCAGGTTCTCCGGCTGGATTCCGCCGCAGGGCGCTGGCAGGTCGACCTGGATACCGGCAAGGCCAACGGGTTTGATCTTCGCTACATGAAGGGGAACATACTCAAGTCGATTACATTTACCCGGGATGCTGCCGGCCGGCGCCTGGAGAAACCGCAGAACCTGCTGGTGATGGCGGCCGGAGCGAATTTCGAGCGGGGAGGAGCCGTCTCCACCTGGGTGAAGGATGATTCCAGCGGCAGGTGGGTCCATACGCTTGTCAGGCATGGATCTACCGCGGGGGGGGTTCGGTGGGTTCCACGCGATATGGAGATCTACAGGGACAAAGAGACAGGGGTCGAGCGCCTGTTTCTGCTGTTGGGCAATCCCGGGGTTACTTCGGGAGTCTACGACCCCAACCTGCCTGGAAAAATTCGCTGGGACAGGCACGTGGAGTTTCCTTTTCTAACCACGGGCAGCCTGAAGACACGTCCGCTGGGACTCGCGCAGGCCAATGGCTCCCTCTACCTGTCGGAGGGAAGCTCGATCTACCGCAGAGATGATGGAGAGAGGCCGGGGTATACCGAGATCCTCAATCTTGAATCAGATACCGATACCGATGTCGGTGGTATACGGGGGCTGACGGCCATTTCCAATCCCAACGGCTCCGGTGATTCACTTTTGTTTCTCTGGGCTCCAGGCCACAAATCTATGAGCCAGGTCAAGAGGCTCGATCCCGCGGGGGGCGGGCACTACAAATTGCACGATGAGGCGAGCATGGCCGACCTCATGAGCGCGTCACTCGGGGTGAAGGTTACCTATACACTTGGGGCGCACAACAGGATGCTGCCGGTCAAACACCCGGGGACAGGGAAGCTGGTGCATCTCATCGGCTTCCAGGGGAATATCAGGGGGAAGGACCGGCTTCGCTGGAAGGGTAGCCAGCTTTATGCAGGCGCCATGTACGCGGTTCGTTCCGCTGATCAGACCTACAAGGTCCTCGAGGTCAACA
>CAJWMA010000299.1 GCA_913042995.1 uncultured bacterium
TCGCTGGCAGGGGAAGGCAGACGAAGCTCTTCCCCTTCTCCCTCCGTCCGTCCGGCCGGCCTCTGAGGTCGAGACTTCGCCGGCCGCTCCCGGCGGCCCCGCCAGAGCCGATGGCTATGATCAATTCCTTGGGCCCAATCGAGATGCCACGATCGATGAGACTGGGATCAATTGGGATTGGACCAAGTCGCCCCCTACAGAGTTGTGGCGGAAACCGGTCGGCGCTGGCTGGTCCGCTTTTTCCGTTTCCGGGAAACGCGCTGTAACCCAGGAGCAACGCGGACCGAACGAGCTGGTTGTGTGTTATTGGCTCTCCTCGGGCGAGGTGGCCTGGTCTCACGCTGACACCGCGCGATTCCAGGAGGTGCTCGGAGGTGTCGGCCCGCGCGCGACCCCGACGATCGCGGGGGACCGGGTCTTCACCCTTGGAGCGACAGGGATACTGAATTGCCTTTCGCTTGCCAGCGGCTCACCTGTCTGGGCCGTAGATGTTCTCAAGGAAACCGGCTGCCCCAACCAGGGCTGGGGAAAAAGCAGTTCGCCGCTGGTTTACGACGGCCTGGTTATCGTTGTCGCCGGCGGTAACGAAGGAGGCTGGGGAGATTGCCCGGGGATGGTCGCCTATCGGGAGCGATCGGGCGAAGAGGCGTGGAGATCTACCCCTTCAGAGCCGGGCTACTGCTCGCCTTCTGTCGCTCAACTCGCAGGCCGCCCACAGCTCCTCATTCTCAACCTGGGATCTGTCTCCTCCCACGACCCTGCTACGGGAAAAACCTTGTGGTCGCATCCCTGGGAAGGAACTCAGCCCAAGGTTACCCAGCCAGTGCCTGTTGGAGGAGACCGGGTCCTCCTGTCGAGCGGCTACGGGGTTGGGGCTGAACTGCTGGCGGTCACTGAAGGTCCCGGCGGGAGCTTCGAGCCTCGATCCATCTGGAAAAATCGAAACCTGAAATCAAAATTCTCCAACATCGTCGTTTACCAGGGGGCGGCCTATGGACTCGATGATGGAATCATGGCCTGTATTAACCTCTCCGATGGCAAAAGACACTGGAAAGGCGGACGGTACGGGCATGGACAACTTTTCCTCGATGGCGACAAGATCTTCGTGCTTGCGGAGACCGGAGATGGAGTGGTTGTCCAGGCCTCGACAGCCAGGCACACAGAGCTCTCCAGGCACAAGCTGTTGGATGGAAAGACCTGGAATCATCCCGCGCTCCCGGCGCCCTACCTGCTGGTAAGAAACGCGGCTGAGGCCGCCTGCTATCGGCTGAAGAGAGACTGAGCCATGCTTGCCTACGTATTGAGTCAGTTCATGGTCAGGAAGGGAAGGACCCTGATGTGCCTTCTCGGCGTAGCCGTCAGTGTAGCCATGATCGTCTCCATACTTTCCATCTCCCGGGGAATGCGCAACAGCCTCAACAGCTACATGAAGGAGAGCGGAGCGAGCCTTGTTGTTTTTGACAGGTCCGCGGCAGACCTCGCATTCAGCAAGGTGACAGCGGAAGAGGTCGACCAGGTCCGGAGTATTGCGGGTGTCGAAGAGGTCTCCCGCGCCAACTTCACAATGATCATGGGCCCCCGCCTCGGCGACAAAGCTCCAGCGGGCGCAGGCCTTGGAATCATCCCTGTTTTCGGTAGGTTCTATTCCGAGAGGATGATCCGGAAGTATGAAAGTAAGCTGATAGCCGGACGCCTTCCATCCAAACGAAGCGAACTCCTCATTGGCGACCTGGCCGCCAGGAAACTGAAGGTCGAGGTCGGCGATCGATTCCCCTTTTTCAGAGAGGAACTGCTGGGTATTCCGCAATATGAAGTCGCGGGAATATTTGAAACCGACCTCAGCTGGGAGAACCTCGGGGTGGTAGCTCATGCCGAGGTTGTTCAGCAGAAGACCGGCCCCGATTTCGCGCTGATCTTTGTGTACACGGCCCCTGAGGACACCGCGCGGGTCCGCGAGGAGGTTGAAAGTAAAATTCCGCGGCTTATCGCGAGGCGCGCCAGTGAATTCACCGACCGCTTCAACGAGCAACTCGCCTACATCGACGAATTCATCTTCCTGCTTTCCATTATCGCCGGAATCGTTGGAGTTCTTGGGGTTCTCAACACCATGATGATGAGCGTGTCGGAGAGAACGCGAGAGCTCGGCACGCTGCGGGCGCTGGGCTGGACAGGGCGGAGAGTTCTTGGGGTCATCGTGATCGAGGGAACCTTCATTTCGATAGCGGGCGGTTTGCTTGGAATGGGCTTCGGCTATCTTGGAACAGAGCTCCTCCTGGCCTTCTTCTCGCGTGGATACCTGGTCGCCTCCTATCTGCCCGAAACCTTCCTGCATGGATTTCTTCTCGCTCTGCTCGTTGGGCTGCTGGGCTCGCTCTACCCGGCGATGAGGGCTTCAGCTCTCCAGCCCGCGGAGGCTCTGCGCTATGAATGAGCCCCTGGTGAGAGTCAAGAAGGCCAACAAGACCTTCGAAGAAGGACAGGTTGTCGCCCTCGACGAGGTCAGCCTGGAGATCGAGGCCGGGTCTTTTGTCGCGATAACCGGCCCATCCGGGTCTGGGAAAACAACCCTTCTCAATATCGTAGGGGCGATGGATGTTCCCGATTCCGGGGAAGTATTCATCGATGGGGAGCTTGTCGCCTCCGGAAGAGAGCTCGATTCCATCCGAGCCCGAAAGATCGGATTTGTCTTCCAGATGCACAACCTGATACCGGTGCTGACCGCGCGCCAGAACGTCGAGATCCCGATGCTTCCCCGCCCGCTCACATCGAAGGAACGAAGAGCAAGGGCGCTCCAATTACTGGACGAGGTCAAGCTCAAGAGACGCGCCGAATCAAGCGTGCTGGGGCTTTCCGGCGGCGAGCGTCAGAGGGTAGCCATCGCCAGGGCTCTCGCGAACTCGCCGCCGCTCCTGCTGGCTGACGAGCCAACCGGCAACCTTGATTCAAGGACCGGGGACGAGGTGATGGGGCTGTTGCATGAGCAGCGCGAACGTGTCGGCGCCACCCTCATCCTGGTGACTCACAACGAAGAGCTCTGCCGGGGCGCGGACCAGCACATACGAATGCAGGATGGAAAGATTTCCTCCTGATGGCTGGCCGAGCTACCCCACCTCCAGGGGCATCTCTTCCGGCAGCATGCAGAAGTCCTTCATGTCCTCGAATATATCCGAGACACCTTCCTTGAAGACATTGCCGGTCAGCAGGTCGACAAGCCGCTCCCGATGCTCGGGGTGGTTTTTTACAAAATCAGCAAAGCTGAAGCCGGGCGTATAGAAGGCGTAGACCAGCTTGCGCATGGCTTCGATGCCGTCTACCAGCTCAGGAGCGAAAGCGCCGAGGCGGTCCCCGCCAAGGTCGTCCGCGGCGATTCCTTCGGCTATGGCTTCCGCGGCCATCTCTCCCGATTTAAGAGCGAGGAAGACTCCTGTAGAGTAGACCGGATCGATGAAACCAAAGGCATCGCCGATGAGAACCCAACCGGCCCCGGCGCATCTGCGGGAGCGGTAGGAGAAGTCCGAAACCACGCTCACATCCGAGCAGATCGACGCGTCCTCAAGTCGGCTTTTCAGGCAGGGCGACCCCTGCACCTCCTCTGTAAGGATCTCCGAGGGGCTCCCCCTCCCCTTGAGGAGTTCGCCCGGCTCGCCAACCACCCCGACGCTGACCCTGTCATCGGAGAGTGGAATATACCAGAACCAGCCCCGGTTCCCTTCCGAGTGGATAATGAGCGTGGCCCCTTCGTCGACGCCCTCATCTCTGTGCGCCCCCTTGTAGTGGGCAAAAATAGCCGCCTTCATCAGGAGGGGGTCCTGCTCCAGCAGTTTTAATTGGCGCCCGATAACAGCCCCGAGCCCGCTTGCATCGACGATGACCCTGGCCGGTATTTCGCAGGTGCGCCCATTCGCCGCCGCCCGCACCCCTTCGGCCCTGCCGTCCTCGGCAAAAAGAACCTTTTCGACAGCAACCCCATCGCGGATCTCGGCGCCGTTGGAGCCGGCCACGTCAAGAAGCTTGGCATCAAATACGGATCTCTCCACCTGCCAGGTGACCGCGCTCTCATGGTCATTGGTGTCGCTGAAATAGAACGGCTTGGATGGCCTTCCATCTTCAGAGATGAACTGCACGCTGTGCTTGCGGGGAAAAGCTGTCGATTTCAGCCACTCAACAAGCCCCAGCTTTTCGAGAGCCCACCAGGTCTCCGTCATCAGCGACTCGCCGATATGGAAACGGGGAAATGTCTCCTTTTCAAGGAGAAGAACATCCAGTCCTTTCGCTGCAAGAAGAGCAGCGGCTGCCCCCCCGGCCGGCCCGCCGCCTATCACAACGACATCTCTCTGCCTGGTATCTATGTCCACTGCCGCAAGTCCTTGTAGTTTTCGTAAAATTAAATTCCTGGCGGAATCAGCTCGAGCAGTTCAACCGCAGGCTCGTCGTCGCAAAAGATAATCGCGATCCTGCCGTAGGTAAAATCCTCTCCGCCGCCGG
>CAJWMA010000300.1 GCA_913042995.1 uncultured bacterium
TTCCATCAGCGGCCCTCCCGCTCTCTCCGGGCGACTGGGCCAAATCGAACTCTTTCGCTCCCGCATTCCTCGCGGCCTCCATGACTTTTGAGAAGACACCGTAGGTCGAGCCCTTGTCTCCACGAAAAACAACCCGTCCGGACCGCGACTTGGCGAGTTCAGCCTTGAGAAGAATCTCAAGAGTACCGAGGGTCGCCGCGGCCTGGTTGACAAACAGGCGGCCATCGTCACCAGCCGTCACCACGATGGAATCGTTCTGGGTCGCTCCCTCGGAAATAGAGGATTCCGGAAGATCAATTCGAACCTTGGGGCTGGCGAAAGTAGAACTCAGCATAAAAAAGATCAGCAACTGCAGAACGCAGTCGATAAGCGGGCTCATGTCGAGAATGGAAGCTTTGCGTTTGTTGCGCCTGAAAATCATGACAACTACTCCACCCCGCTGCCAACGGGCTCTTCTTTCTCCCTGCGCCTGCGAATTGCCGCCGCCGTCTTCTTTCCAAGCCACTGATCGAGATAGGCGACGATATAGCTCATCCTCCGCGCCATCCGGTCAACGCGACTCTCAAAAAACTGCAGCAGGAGGAAAGACGGGATCGCGACACAAAGCCCGAAAACCGTGGTGAGCAGGGCCGCCCAGATTCCCTCGGCAAGATCGCCCGGCTGAACTTGCCCGCCGCTGACTTCGATCTGGTGAAAGGCGGAGACCAGGCCTATGACAGTTCCGAGAAGGCCGATGAGGGTTGAGACCTGGGCTATGGTCGCCAATCCCCGAAGACGCTTCTCCGCCGCCTCCAACGCCAGTCCACCCTCCCGCTCAACGACTGTCGATCGAAGCCCATCGCCCGAGCGTAAGTTGGAAAGATATGCTTCAGCGGTTCGCGCGATGGGGTTATCGCTGGACCGACAGAGGTTCAGGGCCTCGGAGAGTTTACCGCTCCGGATCAGCTGCTCCAGCTTATTCACGAACACCCTGAATCGCAGCCGCAGCCGGAAATGCGCCAGCCCACGATCGATCGCCAGCGCCAGGGCGGCGATGGAGCAGCACAGCAGCGGCCACATGATAAAGCCGCCTTTTTCGAGCAAATCACCCAGGGAGTAATCCCAGAACATTTCGGTTACTTTCCAGTTCGTTTCAAGACTCGGTTAAGCTATGCAGAACGAAAGTTCTACATACCAAACTTTTACTAGTCTACATTAACTTTTCAACAAGAAAAGCCCCCTGAGAAAAAAACGCTTAGCTATTTACCTGGAAGTGTTTAGGGCCGATATGACTTTTTCGGACCCTTGCCAACTGAATTACGCTTTACTATGGCTCAAACTATCCTGCCCTTGCCGCGATTCGTCCATAAACTCTTAAACTAAAAAGACTTCAAGAAATCAAGCTGTCGCCTCACGATCCGGATGAAGTTATCCCGCCGCCTAATCCCACCGCCTGACAGCTATCCCTTCTTCTATGGTTGGGTCATCCTGGTCGTCGCTACCATTGGCACGATCATGAGCATCCCCGGCCAGACGATGGGGGTGAGTGTTTTCACCGACCACTTGATCAGGGCGACCGGCCTCGATCGTAACGATCTCTCCCTCACCTACATGATCGGCACCATCGCAAGCGCCCTCCTGCTGCCCTTAGCTGGAATTTTCTACGACCGCCATGGAGCCCGCAAGATGGTCGTTGTCGCGAGTTCCTGCATGGCACTCACCCTCTGGTACCTCGCATCCACCCGAGAAATCATCGTCGGCGCGGCTGAAATGCTCTCCGTGCCCCCGGCCCAGCCAGCCCGGGGGCAGGTAGCCTTCGTGGTCCTCACCAGCGGCTTCCTGCTGGTGAGATTCTGGGGGCAGGGAGTCCTCACCATGATCTCCAGGGCCATGCTGGGAAAATGGTTCGACAAACGTCGAGGACTGGTCTCAGGCATCAGCGGGATCTTCGTATCGGCCTCCTTCGCAAGCGCTCCCCGGTTCCTTCACTGGCTGATCGTTGACATCGGCTGGAGCGGAGCCTGGAAGTGTCTCGCCCTGGCCAACGGCGGCCTTCTTGTCATCGGCTGGATCTTCTACAGGGACAATCCTGAAGAATGCGGCCTGCAAATGGATGGTTCCCGGGAACACGACAAAAACCCCGCGACAGGAAAAGATGTCCACGATGAAACAAGTTCCACCCTGGGCGAGGCTCTCTCCTCCCTCGCATTCTGGATCCCGAACATCAGCCTGGCCCTGTGGGGTCTCGCCCTCACCGGGCTCACCTTCCATATCGTCTCGATCGGCAACAAGGCGAATCTTCCCGAGAGCGAAACCCTCCAGCTGTTTCTCTACATGGCCCCGGTCAGCATCTTCGCCAACATTCTCGGCGGATGGGCGATCGGCCGGGTCAGGATCAGATTCTTATTTTTCTCACTGATGCTGGCGCTGGTCATCGCCAGCGCGTCAATGATGCACCTGGAATCCGGGACGGGACGCTTGCTGACAATCGTCTGCGTCGGCACATCCGGCGGTCTCTTCTCCATCCTCCTGGTGGTCATCTGGCCCCGTTTCTTCGGGCGCAAACACCTCGGAAAGATCTCCAGTATCAACATGATGACCATGACAAGCGCAAGCGCGCTCGGCCCCTGGCTCTTCGCCCAGAGCGAAAAGAATACCGGTTCCTACGATGCCGCCTTTATCGGTTGCGCGGCAGCCGCGGGCCTGCTGTTGCTTGCATCGCTGAAGCTTAAAAACCCCGCAGGAGAAGCCTGCGCCGACACGAAACCCGGCTATCGCTAAAGGAGGCTCTTGAAGACGGGCACTCCTCTGCCGAGTCTCCCCAGTTTTTCGTTTCTACTTGCTTGAACTATCCCCTCCATTGAGCGAAACTCCCAACCTGATCGGGCTGCCGACCAGGCAGCCCTGTGATTTGACCCTGCGAGGATTTGATGCCCACCACCACCACGGCCCCTGCGACGAAAAGCGGATTCGGGTCCACATCGAGGAAAGACAATTGGTGGGTCACCCCGTTGCTGACCTTCCTCGGATTGTCCAGCTTCATTGTCTATTCAACCTGGGCGGCCTTCCAGGCAGCGGATTATTTCAGCAACGTCAACGGCGCTGACTATCTCTCGCCTTTTTATTCGCCCGTCCTCTGGGATGCCAATGACAGCATCTCAGGTAAAAGCCTTGAGTCAGGACACGCTCTCTTTGGCCCCCAGCCGTCCTGGTGGCCAGGCTTCCTGCCCTTCTCTCCAGCATTCCTGATTCTCTGGGCCCCCGCCGGGTTCAGGATGACCTGCTACTACTACCGGGGCGCGTACTACAAAGCCTTCTGGGCGGACCCGCCATCGTGCGCAGTAGGCGAACCGCGAAAAAGCTATCTCGGGGAGAACTCCCTGCCGCTGATCATCCAGAACATCCACCGTTACTTCCTCTATGTGGCGATCGGCTTCCTCTTCTTCCTGGCCTACGATGCCTACCGCGCCATGTGGTTCATCAACGAAACCGGTGAGGCAACCTTTGGGATCGGAGTGGGTACTATCGTCCTCTCTCTCAACGTCTTCTTTCTTAGCGGCTACACGCTCGGCTGCCACTCCCTGCGCCACCTCGTCGGCGGCTTCATGAATCACTTCTCAAAAGCCCCGATCAGGAGCAAATGCTACAGTTGCGTTTCCTGCCTCAACAAGCGCCACATGGTCTGGGCCTGGTGCAGCCTCTTCTGGGTTGGTTTTACTGACGTCTATGTTCGTTTCCTCGCTGACAAAATTGATTTCCGGTTGCTCTGATGGATTCCTGCAAAACCTTTGAATACGACGTCCTCGTGATCGGAGCCGGTGGAGCCGGTCTGCGTGCCTCCATCGAAGCATCCGGCGAGGGAATCAGCGTTGGCCTGGTGTGTAAATCTCTCCTGGGCAAGGCTCATACTGTGATGGCCGAAGGCGGAATCGCCGCGGCCCTGTCAAACGTGGATGACCGCGACGACTGGAAGACCCACTTCGCCGACACCATGCGCGGCGGGCAATATGTCAACAATTACCGCATGGCCGAACTGCACGCAAAGGAAGCCCCGGAAAGAGTCCGCGAGCTCGAGTCCTGGGGCGCGGTATTTGACAGAACCAAGGACCAGAAGATCCTGCAAAGGAACTTTGGCGGCCACAAATACCCCCGCCTCGCCCATGTCGGCGACCGCACCGGGCTGGAAATGATCCGAACACTCCAGGACCATGGAATTCACCAGGGCATCGATGTGCACATGGAATGCACCGTTGTCCGTCTCATTAAAGATGGAGACCGCGTGGCGGGAGCCTTCGGGTATGACCGGGAACGAGGAAAATTCCGTCTGTTCAAGGCCAAGGCCATCGTCCTTGCCACCGGCGGCTACGGCCGTGCCTATAAGATCACCAGCA
Organism: uncultured bacterium; assembly: GCA_913042995.1. Taxonomy (GTDB): domain Bacteria; phylum Planctomycetota; class UBA8108; order UBA8108; family UBA8108; genus UBA8108. Next base: position 4,371 of record CAJWMA010000300.1, read on the forward strand.
ACAGCTGGGAATATACCGGGGATGGACATTCCCTCGCCTACCATGCGGGTGCCGAGCTGATCGACATGGAGTACCTGCAGTTTCACCCCACCGG
>CAJWMA010000301.1 GCA_913042995.1 uncultured bacterium
CCGCCTGCCCAGGTTCCAAGCCACAGGACGTTATCCTCGGAGTGGTGGAAGGTCGTCAGGTAGCTCTGGGCGACTTTCGAGCGGGTAACGTACGGATTGATGATTTCGCCATCCAGCAATCGAAATCCTTCATCACTTACGTAGCCCACTCGGTTTTTTGAGTCGAGCAGCGGTCTGACGTTTTTGTCGTCTTCATTGACATCGAATAAGAAGACTCCGTCATCACCATTGGAAGCCGCTATTTGTTCTGAGAAGGTCCGCTTATTCAGGTATACGACCTTTCGGTTTTTTGCTCTGAACCATATTTTATTATCTGCTCCGAGCCCAACCCAGTTGCAGTCAGGGCTGCCCAGATGCTCAGCTATGTTCAGGTCATTGTATTGCTGTCCGTCGTAAAAGGAGACTCCTCCACCATCGGTGGGAAAGACTACCAGGTCCTCTTTGCCCTCCTTGGCGATCGCTACTCCGGTTATTCGCTGGTGGGTGAGTCCATGGATTGGGAGAAAATCACGCATATTGCCCCGGAAGAAGGGCGCGAAACGTACGGTAAGTCCCTGTTGATCCGGGTAATCCTCAGCCAGATCGGAGTGAAAGATTCGGGCCTTGTCGGGATCTGCAGAGGTGGTTTCCTGGTCGACATAGTACGCATAGCCCCCAGGGACGTGGAACCGGACTTTCAATTCACCGGGCTTGGGGTTATTGAAACTGAAAAACCCATGTCTGTTAGTCAGTTGGCGGCCAACGACCTCCTCTTTGCCGGTTTTCTTATTGACCGTAACCAACTGAGCGACCAAAGCACGGTGGGGAGTGTGTTCATCTAGCATGACTACGTGTCCTGAAATCGGTGATCTTTTCAGGAGGCGAGAATCTATGTCTACAACGCCAGACGTTTCTTGGGATTCATCAACTCCCAGCAGCCAGGTTCCCTGTTTGGCTTCGTTATTCCACATGACAACATCGAACGGGCCGCCTTCGGAGACGATATCCCTGTTGTAAAGCCCATTTGAGCCAACTTGGTTCATCCAGATTCGCTTGCCTTGGCGCCGGATCTCTACCCATGTACCTCCGGCAATATCGTTGTTCTGAAGTATGGCCTGCCCGGAAAAGAGCAGGGAGGTCATTTTTTCGGTCTCAGGAGGGTCGGTAATCCGAGCTGACAATCCGAAGGTGTTGAATCCGTTTCTGACCTTGAAGAGGATCTGGTTGAGGCCGGCTTTCAAAGTAGCTTCAACTGGCTCGACATAGTGCCATGGGGCATGGGGGCCAGTATAGGTTACGAGAATTTTACCGTTTAGCCAGACGACGACCTCGTCATCAAGCCGTAACTGGAAGCTTACCTTCCGTTCCGTTTCACTGTTTATTTCCGCATACGCATAGGCCGTAGCGTCCTCTTTCCAGCCCAGGGCTTCCGTGAAGTCAAGGACCGGGCTTTCGGTGCGGTATCTTTTCCATGTATGGGCTTTTCCATCGGCTGTGTTGATGGTGTCTCCCTCTTTAGGGCTGAGGTCTCCTTCATTTACTTCAGGCCCGAATACCGGCTCATTGATGTTAGAAGAACTGAAATGCCCTACTACCAGGAAGTCCTTGAGGTAGTCCTCATTTGAGTATTCTCCCTGAGCATTTAGCAGCGGCTGGAAGAGACCAGTAAAGACCAGCGTGAGCAGAAGGGAACGGAGGGACACAAGCATGTTTGGACCTGTTTGATTCGATGTTGAGTTGAGTTGCATCGGTTTCAATTCCTTTTAAAGTCGGTTCACTCGGCCGTCTCGCCCAACAGGGCACCGATTTTTTCCAGCAGCCGGGGCAGCTCGACCGGCTTGGTGTCGTAGTCGTCGCAGCCGGCCTCGATGGCTTTTTTCTGGTCGCCGGCCATGGCGTGGGCTGTCAGGGCAATGATCGGGATTCCGCTGGTTTCCTCGTTCGCTTTGATCTGCCGGGTGGCCTCCCAGCCGTCGAGGACCGGGAGGTTCAGGTCCATCAGGATGATGTCGGGGTTTTCGCCGGTCGCTTTTTCGACACCTTCGGCGCCATCGACCGCGATGGATACTTCGTGGCCGCGGCGTTCGAGGCGGCGCTTGAGCATGTCCCGGTTCAATTCGTTGTCTTCAACCAGCAGTATTTTTGCCATGGTGGGGAATCTCTTTAGCTATCGTTTCGGAAGGGATTGGCGTACAGGATGCCGACCCGGCGACCTGACCCGGAGGTCGCTCAAAGGACTTCAGAACAGGATAGTTTCGCTCTAAACCGATTCAGAGTCAATGCCCCAGAATTGCGGTGTCGGGGGCCCTCAGGGCCTTCCCAGGTGTTTGTCGGCGAAGTCGAGGTAGGCCTTCCAGTCGAAGGCCTTGACGTCGTGGTTGCCGGTTCGGATGTGATAGCCGATGCGGCCCATGGAGGGCTTGTCGACGGGGGGCATCTTCTGAGCGGGCAGCCCCTCTGTACCCAGCAACCGGTAGACCGGGTCGGCGTGTTTCGCCGACAGGTACTCGCCCCGGGGGTCGGCCCAGCGATCGCCGACGGCGCTGGCGACATAGACCGGGCGCGGCGCCATCAGCGCGATGAGCATATGCTGGTCGACCGGCAGGTCCGCCTCGCGGCCGTTGTACTTGTTGAAGTTGTCGCAGAACCAGTGGGGGAAGCTGGTGTTGATCCGCTTGACCGTCTCTCCGAAGGCCCTGCGGCTCAGCGCCGCGCCTCCGCAGCCCGAGTCGTTGGAGATGACCAGGGCGAAGCGTTCGTCTTCCGCTCCGGCCCAGAGCGAGGTCTTTCCTAGGCGAGAGTGTCCGATGACGGCGACCCGCTTGTGGTCGATCTCGTCGATGGTCTCGAAATAATCAAGCGCCCGGCTCAGGCCCCAGCCCCAGGCCGCGATCGAGCCCCAGCCATCGGGGGGGATCTTGTTCGCGGGGCCGTAGACCTTGTGGATGCCCTGCGAGAAGGCGTTGCGTTTGTCGTCGGGCTCGATGTCTCCGTACCAGATGGTCGCCAGCGCGTAGCCGCGGTCAATGACCATGTCGGCCTGCCAGCGCCCCGTTTTCATTCCCCTGTCGGAGTCCTTGTCTCTCTTTCGAAGCGTGATGCCGGGATCGTTCGAGACGGTCGGGTTGCCTATAAAATTGAGGCCGAGGAAAGCGGGCGTTGGCCCCTTCGCCTTTGCCGGCAGGTACAGCAGCATGTTCATTGACGGGCCGTTTTCTTTCGAGGTGAAGTGAATCCTCACCTCGCGGCGGCGCGCCTTGCCGCCAAGCGCCTCCTCGTCCTTTTTCGTCACCTCGAAACGCAGAGCCTTCGGACGTCCGGGCCTCCGGCCATAGACCTCGCTGCGGAACAACTCGAGCACCTCGCCCCGGCGTTTCTCATTCCAGGCCGCCGCATCCTTGACCGGGGTTCCATCGTTCAGCTGCAGTAGCTCGGGCAGTTCGTAGGCCGGCACCTTGGATTCGTCGTAGTTGAATTGGGCCATGATTGTAGTGCAGGAGAGGATTGAAATAAGGGTTGCGGTGATAATGCTGCAAGATCGCATTCTGATGGTCTCCAGTTGCTGTTTCCAGGTGAGAGTCAGCGAAAAGGGGTCTATCGCTTGATTCGACTGGTATGTTTCCCAACTATTTCGAACGGTAGCTCCTTCGGGAGCGCCAGCTCAAAATGATTCGCATTGTCAAGGAGCCTCTCCGAGACCCCGCCTCCGCCTCCTCAGCCGTATTTCATGATTCCGGAAGCCAACTCCGCGTTCTTATTGTCGAGAATGCGGTAGGGGATGGGAATTCGTTTTCCCGAGCGGTAGATCGACAAACCAATGCGGCGGGCTGCTTCCAGAATGTCCCCGCGGCGTCCACCAGAGCTGTCACCGTTGAGCATCATGCTGCCGCGAAGTTTCCCGGCCTGCGCCGCGGCGCTCATGGAAAGATGAATTCTCGGATCGATTTCGACCCTGGCCGCCTTGTCGCTGGCGACCTGGAGCTTCCTGTGTCCATGGGAGGTCGCTGAAAGGAACCACTCCTCCCCATGTTTGTCCTGCCGTGAGAGCCTGTAGCCGGTGATCGTATAGAGCCCCGGGGGCAGGGATCGCCTGCGGTCTTTGTCGCCCGCCTTCCATTCGAGGCGATAGAACTCTCGCTTCGGTCCTCTCAGGAATAATTCCCCATCTTTGATGGTGCTCGAGATATGTCCTGTTTTTTGTTCCCCCTTTGCGGGCGGCGAGGAGATCCGGATGGGGGGACGCAGCTTCTTTGAACCCAGAAAGTTTATGAGAGCCCGCCGGGCTCCGGGAGGAGTCCCCGTTCAGGCGGTTCGGTTGACCTGGCCTATCCATGCCCGGTCAAAGGAGCTCTCGGTGTCCGGCGCCGTGTGGCAGTGGCTGCATTTGTTTCTAAAGACAGCCTCGACCTGCCGCGCATTCCAGTCTTCGCTGTGAACAGCCGCGATGGGGCAAAGGAGGAGAACGGCAAGAGCCAGGGCTCTGCA
>CAJWMA010000302.1 GCA_913042995.1 uncultured bacterium
CATTTCCAGATCCTGACGACGAACGGAAAGCCGGTCGCCAGCAACACCTGGAAATAGACCTCCAGCAGGTTCAGGGCTGGTAGGGAAGAGCCGAATGATGGAGCTGGATCTCGAGTGAGCCTGAGGCTCCCCGTACATAGACGAAGGAATACTCCACCTTGAGCTCCGATCCATCTGCCCGGCCGAAGAAATAGTTGCCCATGGCAATCCCGACATCTTCCCTCTCAATGATCCCCGCGTTCTCGAAGCGCACAGAGGACCAGGGTTCCAGGGCGAAGCCGGAGTCCTCTTCGTGGTCGGGATCCCCCCCGACAAAATAGGAAACGACATCCTTCAGGCTCGCCCTGAACTGATTTACAGAGGCCTTCGTGGGACAGAACAGGAGCTCTCCCCCATCGATGGCGTAGAGCTCTTCAGCGACCTTGACCGCCAGGGCCCTGGCCTCATCCCGGGAGGACGCCGCGCCAATCCCGACCACGGCCTTCCCCCAGGTCTCCTGCGCCGCCTTGATCTCGTGAGCCTCTATCATGACCGGATTATGCATCAACGCAGGCGAACGGCTAAAGACGAATCTTCCGGCAGCGTCTCGGTTGACAGCATGCGAACATAGAGACGCTCATCTTCGGCTGTCTGAACAAGGTACAGGGTTGTCGAGCCCTCAGGGAAGATTCGGTCGACCCTGCAGCCGCCATCCCCTGACTCGACGAGGACCAGCTGTTCCGGCCGGAGGAGAACGGTACCAGGACAACCCGGATCCTGCGCGGCAAGGCCCACCTCACCGAGCGAGGTCTTGACCCGGTCACCACTGCTTTCACCTGCCAGCCGGTTGATAACCCCGAAGGTCTCCGCCGCTTCCTGCCCACAGGGATGGTGATAGATGGCCTCGGGACTGCCAGTCTGGATAAGTTTCCCCTCGCGCAGGATGCTGACGCGGTCTCCACAGGAGAGAGCCTCCGCGGGGTCATGGGTGACCATGACCGTCGCGACTCCGGCCTCTCGCAGGATTCGCAGCGTGGTCTCGCGAACTCCGGCGCGCAGCTGAACATCGAGACTCGAGAAGGGTTCATCCAGCAGCATGACCTGCGGAGACCTGGCCATCGCGCGAGCGAGGGCCACGCGCTGTTGCTCACCGCCGCTGAGGGTGTGAGGCATAGCGTCCACGCGATCTGACAACCCGACCTCGGCGAACAACTCCTCAGCCTTCATGCGAGACTCGGCGGATTTCCGGTCGGGCATTCCGAAGAGAACGTTTTCAAGCGCGTCGAGGTGAGGAAACAAAGCGTAATCCTGCAAAACAAAACCGACCGGCCGCAGCTCTGTTTCAATGTGCCCTTCCGCGTCCGAGACAACCTCTCCACCTATGGTAACGCTACCTTCGCCCTGACGTTCCAGGCCGGCGATGATCCTCAACAAGGTTGATTTTCCACTGCCGGAAGCTCCAAGCAGACAGTGAATCTCTCCGCCAGGTATATCCAGGCTGACATCATCCACGGCGACCACATCGCCGTAGCTGAGCGAGAGGCCTTTAAGCTGAATCGCCGGACCTGTAGTCATGGGCTTTTACCTGGAGGCGCCGAATCGGCATGGGTGGGTTTGAGAGCTCGGGTCAAAAGAACAACTGGAACCAGTCCGGCCAGAATGATGGCCAGGGCGCCTGTCGAGGCCTCCGACAGACGTTCATCAGAGGCCAGCTGATACACGCGAACCGCAAGCGTGTCAAAATTGAATGGACGCAGGATAAGGGTTGCCGGCAGCTCCTTCAAGACATCCACAAACACCATCAGGGCGGCGCAGAACAGGCTGCCCCTGAGCAGGGGCAGGTGAACACCAAAGAGAAGCCGTAACCGGGAAGCCCCCAGGGTCCGCGCGGCATCGTCCACTGTCGAACGAATCCTCTCAAAACCCGCCCCGATCACGTTCAGGGGAATCGCCAGGAAGCGGACCTGGTACCCGAAAAGAACCGCGAAAATCGTACCGCTGAGAAACAGGCCTGGGCCCCAAGCCAACACGCTCTCGGTAACATCGTTCACTCCGCCCTCGATCCACCACAGCGGGGCCAGCACCCCGATGGCGATGACTCCACCTGGGATCGCATAGCCCAGCCCTGCGGCGCGAACAGCGAAAAGATTCGATGAACTCGGCGCCCTCCTGCGAAGCTGGGTAAGCAGGAGACCACACACGACGGCGACGAGAGCGGTGACACCCGCGACCAGGGCGCTGTTTCCGGCGAGCCCGATAAACAGCTCCCCTGTTCGTGAATCGCCGCCCTCGACCGTCAGCTGCAGAAAACGGACAACCGGCAACAGGAAGCCTCCCAGTACCGGAACCGCGCAGGCGGCGAAAGCGGCCCAGGCCCGAGCTCCCTCCAGGCGCGCGGGCGCCGGCGGCTGGGTTCGCTGGGTCGCGTGATGGAATTTCGCCGATTTTCGAAAACGGCTCTCCAGGAGATAGAGAAGGCCGACGGCCCCGAGGAGACAGGTCGAGAGCTGGGCCGCGGCGACAAAAGAGCCTCTCCCCATCCAGGTGCGATAGATCCCGGTGGAGAAGGTATCCACCGCGCAATAATCAACCGCGCCAAACTCGGCCATGGTCTCCATAACCACCAGGGCGACGCCCGCGAAGATCGATGGCCGGGCAAGTGGCAGGACCACCCGCCAGAAACGGCTCCAGGAACTGGCGCCAAGTGTTCTGCTCGCTTCGATGACTGATGCCGAGAGACTCAGAAAGCCGGTCGTGGCGGCAAGATAGACATAGGGATAGAGACAGAGGACGAGAATAAAGACCGCCCCGGCCAATGAGCGCACCTGCGGGAACCAGTAATCGCCCCGGCTCCAGCCTGTCGTCTCGCGAAGCCACGTCTGCGCAGGCCCGCTGAACTGGAGCAGGTCCGTCATAGCATAGGCCATCAGGTAGCTTGGAATCGCCAGGGGAAGCAGCAGCGCCCATCGAAAGAAACCCACCCCGGGAAAGGAGAAGGCGGTCACAAGCCAGGCTGCCAGGACCCCGACAAGAAGGGTTCCGCAGCCAACCCCCAGCGCCAGCAGCAGCGTGTTGCTGATGTACTTTCCGAGAACCGTTTCAGCCAGGTGCCCCCAGACTCCCTCGGAGTCCTGGGTCAGGTTCCAGGTCACGGAGAAGATCGGCAACAGCACGACAGCCGCGAGCGCGAAGCAGGCCACCGACCAATAACGCCCAGGGTTGCTTTTCATTGATTCTCCAGGACCCCGAGGTTCTCCCGGGAAGCTTGCATCAACGCCAGCCGGCTCGATCCATGATGCGAATCGCCGCCGCGTTGTTCTTCCCGAAGACCGCCGCGTTCACCTTGTCTTCTTTGAAGGACCCGAAAGCCTCGAGGGCCGCAACGGTGCCTGCCCCCTTCACAACCGGGTACTCGTTGTTTCCGGCAGCGAACACCTCCTGCGCTTCGGTGCCCATCAGGTACTCGATAAAGCGGACGGCATTGGCCTTGTTGGGAGAGTTCGCGCACACTCCGATCCCGGAGAGGTTGACATGGGCGCCGCGGTTCCCCTGGTTGGGAAAAACAACCGCGACCTTGGCCGCGGCGGCCTTCTCCGCATCCGTACCATTGAGCATGCGGGCAAAATAATAGGAGTTGGCTACCGCGACATCTCCCTCACCTGCGGCCACGGCCTTGATCTGGTCACGATCACCGCCCTGGGGTACGCGAGCGAGATTGGCGACCAGACCCCTGCACCATTTCTCAGCGCCGGCTTCACCATGAGCGGCGATCAGTGATCCGACCAGCGACTGGTTGTAAATATTGCTGCTGCTTCGAATGAGCACCTTGCCCTTCCACCGCGGCTTGACGAGGTCTTCATAGGAGGTGATCTCACCCTCCTTCACCCGGTCCCTGGACCGAAGAAAAATCCTCGCCCGCTTGGTCAAGCCGAACCACTTACCATCGGGATGCCGCAGGTTGGCTGGAACCAGCTTTGAAAGAAGAGCGGATTTTACCGGTTGGAAAACTCCCGCCGCCTCCGCCTGGTACAGTCGGCCCGCGTCTACCGTGATAAACACATCAGCGGGGCTGCGCTTGCCTTCCCGCTTGAGCCTTTCCAGTATGGCGCCCGAGCCGCCCTCGATGAGGTTGACCTTGATACCGGTCTTCTTCTCGAACTTCGAGTAGATCTCATCGTCGGTGTCGTAATGCCTGGCTGAGTAGACATTCACCACCTGGGCGAAAAGAGAGGACGATACAAAAAGAAGAAAACAGGACAGGACCAGGACGATTCGATTCATTTCAGACTCCAGGAAAATTTCACATCAGAACAGGAACTCTGGAACGGTAACCCAAACTGCAGTTTGGCATACCATACACAAGCGAGCGCGCATGTCAACACTAGATGCCATTATTCCGTATCGAGTGCGCGTTCCTCGATGAAGCCTATTTAGAAATACAGAAGAGGTGCTTCTCGCCGCGAATAAACAGCTCCTTGC
>CAJWMA010000303.1 GCA_913042995.1 uncultured bacterium
CGGCCACCTCCGCGCCGAATTTCGCCTACGAGTATTGCCTTCTTCGCACAGAGAAACTGCCGCCTGGGACCCTTGAGAATCTCGACCTGAGCTCGCTGCGGTTCCTGATGACCGCGGCGGAACCGGTTCGCGCCCAGGTCTACCGCGACTTTATAGCCAGGTTCGAGCCCTATGGCCTTGACCCGGACAGTTTCTTCTCGGCTTACGGCCTGGCCGAGTTCACGCTCGCGGTTTCGAACTACGGACGCACGGTTCGGGCCTTCGATGCCCAGCGGCTCACTGAGAATGAGGCCGTCGCCGTGCCCGTCCCGGCCGGGGATACGCGGACCAGGAGCCTGGTCAGCTGTGGAGAGCCTCTGGGGAACACTGAGCTCAAGATCGTTGATATTAAGGGTGATTTCAAAGAGCTCCCTGATGGGGAGGTCGGCGAGATCTGGATCAGCGGGCCGAGCAAGTGCAGGGGGTATTGGAATCGGCCTGAGCTCAGCCGGGCGACCTTCGAGGCGAAGCTGCAGGGCGACAGCGAGGAGTCGCCGACCTGGCTTCGCAGCGGGGATCTTGGCTTCCTGCACGGCGGTGAACTCTATATTTGCGGGCGAACGAAGGATCTCATCATCATTCGAGGTCTCAACTATTATCCGCAGGATATCGAAATGATCGTTGAGCAGGATCCCGCAATTCGCAAGAGCTGCGTCGCGGCCTTTGCCTGGGATCACGATGGCCGCGAAGAACTCGTGGTGGTCGTCGAGCTCCGAAACGACAGCCGGGTGCCTGATGCCGATCTTCTGAACAGCAGGCTCCAGCAGGCTCTTGGTGTTGGAGCGGACCTGTTCGTTTACATCCGGGCGAAAACCATACCGAAGACCAGCTCGGGTAAGATCTCCCGGCACCAGGCACGCGAGCGTTGGCTTGCGGGCAAGCTGGAGCTCATCGGCGAGGCCCGCCAGGGTAAACCGGAGAGCGCGGCTGAAACGTCCGGCTCGAAAGAGCAGGCCGCCTCTGTGGGGCGGTTTGGCGCGCTGTTTCATAGGTATGGGCTTACGGGCGAAGAGACCGGTACGCTCGGCGACGTGGGACTCGACTCCTTGCGCATCGCTGAGTTTGCCCACGACCTGAAGGCGGAGCTGGAAGCCAGGGGCAATGACGACCTGTCTGGCGCGGTCGACTTGCGGCTTCTCATCAAGATCGCTGTTTCCGAGCTGTTCGAACTCCTCGAGGATGTCGCGGCGGCGGCGCCCCGGGCGAAGCTGCGCTTTAAACGCACGGTTCTGAAGCTGCAGCGTGAACACCAGGACCAGGAGGCGCGCATGATGCGTGCTGACACGCGCCTTCGATTCGAGCCCTCCGAGCTCCTGGCCAGGGCATCATCTCAGGAGACAGCCCGGGGCGGCATCCTCCTGACCGGCGGCACCGGCTTCTTCGGGCCATTCCTTCTCAAGAGTCTCCTGGAGCAATGCGAGGATGAGCTCTTTGTACTCGTTCGCGCCGATGGTCCTGACGCCGGCATGCAGCGCTTGCGCGAGGCGCTTGCGACCGTGGGTGGCCCTTGTGGGCTGAATGCCCCGGACTGGGAACGGCGGGTGCGGCCGGTGTGCGGCGATCTTGCCAAGGCAAACCTCGGTCTGGGCCAGGCTGATTGGCGGCGGCTGTCTCGCCAGACGCATACCATCTACCACAATGGGGCCCTGGTTAATTACCTGTTCGATTATGCCGCCATGCGTGATGCGAACGTCGGTGGGACCCATGAACTCATACGCCTTGCGCTTACCGATCGGGCGAAGGTGCTGAATCATATCTCAACGACGTTCGTGTTTGGCTGGTCCGTTAAGGAGACCTTGCTCGAGACGGATACGAATCCCGATATGGACCACCTTGATTTTGGCTACAGCCAGAGCAAGTGGGTGTCCGAGCAGGTGATACTGAAGGCCATGCGGCATGGTCTCCAGGCTCGGATCTTTCGACCCGCCCTCCTGAGTCCTTCCATCTCCGGGGAGGGGTACAATTTCGATATTTCGATTCGCCTGCTCGCGTTCATGCTCAAGCACCGAATCGGGACCACGGCTAAAAACCAGGTCAGTTTTTCCCCCGCGGACCTGGCCGCCGACAATATTGTCGCCATCTCCTCGCTTCCCGGGAGCCTCGGCACGACCTGTCACGTGACCCGGGACACCCACGCCACGATGCTCGATATCACGACGATCCTTTCCCGGCTCACCGGGCAGGACTTTGAAAACTTCACGTTGGATGACTTCGTCCCTGAGGTTATTGAGCGATGCGGTAAAGACGACCTGCTCTTTCCCCTGTTGAATTTCCTGGTGCGTTCGGTGAGCAACATCACCGCCATGGAGTTCAAGCGCTACGACAACAGCAACTTTCAGCGATTTCGCGGCCAGGCTCTCCAGGGCAGAGAAGATCCGCCCCTGGAGGATGTCGTCGCGGGTATCCTGCGCTTTATGCGAGAGCGCGGGATTGTCGAAGGTGGGCATCGCCTGATGAGCCTGAGCTCGGATCAAAGGAATGGCCCCCATGCTTGACGGGAAGATCACCAACGCGCCTCATATCCATCGGGCACGGGCGCTTCTGGATTCGCGCGCCCTGATGCGAAACCCGATCCAGGTCTTCGAGAAGTATCGAAAACAGCTCGGCAAGACCTTTACGTTCCATTTTGCTGGAGTCAAGCGAGCCATCGTATCCACGGACCCCGATTTCATTCAGCATGTGCTTCACAAGAACCAGGCGAATTACCGTAAGTCACATATCCAGGTAAAGCGCATGAGAGAGTTCAATGGGTATGGACTCCACAACAGCCACGGTGAGAGGTGGCTCAGCATGCGGCGCCACCTTGCCAAGGGGTTTCTGACCAATCGGCTCAAAAAAATGATGCCCATACAGCTTGAGGTGATGGATGAAGCTATGGAGGGTTTTGCCCAGCGTGCCGGGGAGGGTCCGGTGGACATCTACCAGGAGATGGTCAAGGTGTCTCTGGCACTCATCGGAAAGACGCTCTTTGGCCGGCGGATCAGCGACGAGGAGCTCCAGGTCATAGCAGATGCCGTCTCGGATATTCAGGCCTTCATCCTGCGTCAGATCGTTCAGCCCTACCTGATCCCCTGGTATCGTCTCAGCGGTAAAACGGCCTATTATCAAAAGATTCGCGGCGAGGGGGAGAGCCTGATCGAGGAGCACATCAATATCCGGCGGCGCGATGGCGGAGGCGGCAGCGACATGCTGGGGCATATGCTCGAGACGCTCTATGAGGATACCGGCCGGCCCATGGAGGACAGCCAACTCCTGATTGAAACCCTCCAGCTCCTCATCGCCGGCAATGAGTCTTCATCCATTGGCATGGCCTGGACCTTTTACCTGCTGGCCAGGCACCCCGAGTGCATCGCCCGGATTCGATCTGAGATTGAGAGCGTGGTGGGTGAGGGACCCCTTGACTTTGCAGCTCTGCGCAGGCTCGAGTACACCGCCCAGGTGCTGAACGAAGCTTTGCGCCTCTATCCGCCCTTCTGGATGATAGATCGAATCGCCCAGGAGGAAGATGAGGCCGCCGGAATCCACATTCCCGCTGGGATCATGGTGATTCCCTACATTTATGGAACGCACCGCAATCCGGACTTCTGGCCGGATGCGGAGAGCTTCGACCCGGATCGGTTTGAGAGCACGGCGGCCAGGGAGCGACATCCCTACGCTCATATTCCATTCGGCGGCGGCCCTCGAATTTGCATCGGATCCGATATGGCGATGATGCAGAGTGTCCTGGTCCTGGTGTCGTACATCCGTGACTACGATTTCGAGCCGGCTACGGAACGGCCTTCAAACATCTGCCCGATGATGCTCCTGCGCCCGGATGGTCCCATTCCGCTGCGTTTTCGACGGGTTGCTGGAGCCTCCTAGGGGTTCGAGCCTGAGGCGGGCCTGTCCTTAGCGGTCATTGATCAGAGTTGATAAACTCTCCCAGCCGCCGGCCTCTTGCTTCTGTTTATTTTGTGTTGTCGCTGCTTGCCGCTGACGCCATCGCCCAGCCGTGGCCGGCGGGGATGTTGGGGCCGCTGCGGCGAACTTCAGGAACCTTGCCCAGGGGGACAAGCGTTTTTGTCCAGGCGCTGTGCCGGGCAGACAGCTGCTTGACGATGTCCGGATGCTTTGCGGCGATGTTTTTTTCTTCCCGGGGGTCTGACTTGAGATCAAACAGCTGCCAGGGGTCTTTTTTGTATTTCTTGTAGAGCCGCCAATCCTGCCAGCGCACGGCGATCAGGTGCCTGCGAACCGCGTCGTCGGGCTGGTTGTTGAGCCAGAACAGGTACTCGTGCGCGGGGCCGCTGCGCTCGCCCTTCAGGTAGGGGAACAGGTCGACTCCATCGCAGTGTTTGGGAATATTCTGTCCGCTGAGTGCTGCGATCGTGGAGTAGAAGTCGAAATTCGCCACCAGGCCGTCGTACTGTTTTCCCT
>CAJWMA010000304.1 GCA_913042995.1 uncultured bacterium
TCTTGGCGAAGGTCTTGAGGTGCTGGTAGGCGCAGACGTAGAGGAACTGCTCCCCTCCTTCCTGCCGGACCTCGATTCCGTGTCCACCTCCCTGGAATTGCTCGCCGAAGCTCCTGACGTAGCGTCCTTTCGGGTCGAAAACGAAGATCGAGGGGTGATCTTTCTGGTTCTTTCGTCCTTCATGGATTACGTAGAGAAAGCCGTCCTTGTCGACGGCCACGTTGTGGGTCGTCTGCCAGGAGAACTTGTCGGGCAGCTGGGGCCAGGCATGAAGAACCCCGTAGCGGTAGTCGCCTTCACCGATCACGGTTTCCGCTGCGGGTTCGATTCCCATGGCGCCAACCGATGTGGCAGCCGCGGCAACCGCTGTGCTGGTCAGGAAGCGACGACGGGAGAGGTTGTGAGCTGTTTTCTTTTTCACGGGGGAGACTCCATTGCTGCCGGGCTGGCATGACAGGATGGTTGCTTGAGATACTTTTTTCCTCGATTTACAGCATCTGAGAACCGGACGGAAAAGTCCAGACCTATGCTCCGGGCCGTGCGCTACTGGCCGGGGATCGGTTCAGCCGGGTCGATCTCTTTGCCTTGCCAGGTCGCCTTACCGTTCTCCCATGTCAGGATACGGGATCGGCTTCCCGGGGCGGGCTTGCGGTTCTCCGTCGGGAGAAATCCGCGGTGGGTGGCTATGACCCCCGCGAGCGAGGGGTTGGCGGCCAGGTTGTTCCACTCGTTGGGATCCTTCTTCATGTCGTAGAGCTCTTCGCTGCCATCTGCGTAGCGAATGTAGCGCCATCCTTCGGAGCGCACTCCGTGGTTGTCATGGTTATGAGTGGTGATCGCAGGCCACTTCCGGGCAGCGGCCGCATCACGCAATTGGGGCAGGAGGCTGTGGCCCTCGAGATGTTCTCTTTGTTTGAATCCGCAGAGATCGCTCAACGTCGGGTAAATGTCCAGCAACTCGGCCGGCTTCGAGCACACCTGGCCGCCCTTGATGCCCGGCCCGGCGAAGACCAGGGGCACCCGTGTACCATCGTCCCAGAGGGTGTTTTTCCCGGTGATGAGCTTCTCGCCAATATGCCAGCCGTGATCGGACCAGAGCACCACGATGGTGTTCTTGTCGAAGCCGTTGCGCTTCAGCGCATCGAGGACACGCCCCACCTGGCTGTCAACGAAGCTGGTTGAGGCGAGGTAGGACCGTACCAGATTGCGCCACTGGTTGGATTCCTCGAGAAACTTCAGGCGCACCTCCGGAAGGTACCAGTGCATGTACCAGGAGAAGCGAGGCGTGTCCTTGCGATCGTCCCGCCGGATTTTCGGCAGGACCGAGTCGTCGTCCGGGTAGAGGTCAAACCACTTCTTCGTCGCGTAGCAGGGAACATGGGGAAGAAAGAAGCCAACCGAGAGGAAAAAAGGCTCCCTGGGCTTTTCATTCAGCTGTTTGACGGCCCAGGACGCTACCTTCCAGTCGCCCTTGTCTTCGTCCTTGTGCGGGAATTCTCCCCAGTCGACCAGCGGATGATTTCCGAAGGGGGTGGTGACCAGCTTCTTCTTTGGCCGCGCTCCGACACTCGAGCCAGGTCCGAGAACATCGAATTCCGCTCCCTTGCGTCCGTACCGGCCGTGGTAGATCTTGCCGGTGGAGTAGGTGCGATAGCCGTTGGCCTTGAGGTGCTGCGGTAGCGTAACCAGGTTTTTGAACTCGGGCAGGTTGCGGAACCAGGGAGCCAGCCCGTAGATCCCGGTGGAAGAAGGGCGCAGGCCGGTCATGAGGCTGGTGCGGGAAGAATTGCACAGGGGCGACTGGCAGTGGGCGTTGGTGAAGGCTGTTCCGCGTCCAGCCAGCCGGTCGATATTCGGGGTTTTTACCATGGGGTGCCCCCCGAGATAACCGATCCAGTCGTTCTGATCGTCGATCGCGATAAAGAGGATGTTGGGGCGCGATTTTTTCGCGCCTTCCGCCTCTTGCGCGATGAGCGGCGCTGAGACAGGAAGGAAGAGGGATATGTTCAACAGGAGAAATGTGTGGAGTCGTTTCATGGGATCTATTTTCTTTCGCCCGGGTGTCCAGGGCAAGTTGATTGGCGGCCTCAACTCTTTGGAAAAAGCGGATCGTCCTTGTCGAGTTTACACGGAGCGCCTTTTGCCGGCACCTCGAGGCCCGCGCTCCAGATGATGCCGTTGATCAGCATTTTGCGAAAGGGGACCAGGCCGAAGTTACGGTGAAAGTGTCCCAGGGTGGTGCCGAAGGCACGCCCGCCATCCGCCCGCTCGGTGGTCCAGCCGACGGGGAGGGGCTTACCTTTAGCGGTGACCTCCAGCAGAACCTTTCCCTTCTCATGGATGACCGGCGAGAAATAGAACTCATCGCTGATCTCGTATTGCTTCCAGCCCCGGCATACGGGATGGGCGGGATCTTTCTGTACCAGCGGAGACTTCCCCATCGTGATACCGGCAAAATGGGGCCAGCCTCCTCCCAGGCTCGCGTACCACCGTTTCCCCAGGCGCTCGACGTTCTTTTTGTGGACTCCGGTGGCCCAGTGGACCGCCACCAGTCCTGTCCCGCGTTTCATCATGGCTTCGAAGGCCGAGGCGGCTTTGTCGGCGAGGACGATCTCTGCTCCGGGGCTTGTGTAGAGGACGATGGCATCGGTTCGTTTCAGCAGTTTCTCATCAACGGGCCATCCGTTGGATACGACGGCCTCGATTCCTTTTGTCTGGCGCAGGCACTTCGCGAGCAGCTCGCAGGTTGAAAGGTATTCGTGGCATTTGGGCGGGTGGTCCGGTTTGTGGCCGATGAGGAGAATGGTTTTCTTCTCCTGCGCCAGCCCAGGGGCTGATCCAAGGGCCAGGGCAAGAGCGAAGTGGATAATGATTTTCATGTCGTCCCCTCAGGTGGGTGGTCTTTTCGAAGCCAAGGGTGAAGCTTTCTGGTTACTGGAAAGATACCAGCATTAGCTTCCGGCTGTCGATCAATATGCCTTTGGCGAAAAGATGTTCCTCCTGGAACAGCTGCGGATGGGCAAGTCCCGCAAAAGACAGTTTTGTATTCCCCCGCGCTTCTTGGCATCCTGAAAGGCCTTCTATTACCGAATACTTATCTCGATTCGAAAGACCTGACATGAATAACTATGCCCGCCTTTTCAGCGCCGCCCTGTTTTCGTTATCCATAACTTCCTCCCTGCTGTCCGCTGAGCTTGAGGTGCGGCAGTCCGGGGCGGGAGATACGATCTCGGTTTTTCGAAAGGGAGAGAAGAAGTCGATCCTCACCCAGGTAGCCAGGCCTGATTTCAGGCCATACCTCCATCCGATCGTAGCGCCTGATGGAAAAGGCGTGCTGACAGAGTACAGTCCGGGTCATCACAAGCACCAGACAGGACTCTATTGGGGTTTTACCAGGGTTAACGGCCGGGACTATTTCCATCATCCCGGCGGCGACTACTGGCGCAGGGTCTCGGCCAAGATCCTTACCAAGGCTGGCTCCTCTGTAAAATGGCAGACCATGTACGAGATGCTGGACGCCAAGGGTGAGCCCCAGCTGGTTGAATCCCAGGTCTGGACCATGGAGGTGAAGGATGGCGAATATGTGCTCGACCTCAGCTGGAGTGCTCTCGCGAAGACCGACATCACCATCGGCAAGTACAACTACGGTGGCTTGTTTCTCCGGATGCCGTGGAAAAAGGGCATCGATGGGAGAGTCTTCAATAGCTCCCGCCAGGCTAACAGCAGGGCAGAGGGACAGCGCTCCGTATGGGTCGATGTCGGCATGAAGGTTCCGGGACGAGAGGATCGCGCGCATATCGCCATCTTCGACCATCCGAGGAATCCCGGCTTTCCCACTGCGTGGCGTGTCGATCACCAGCTCGGGGTGGGACCGGCCAGCTCACGCAATGGTGACTGGAAGATCGGCAAGGGGCGCAAGGCCGCCTTTCGTCATCGCCTGCTGGTCTATACCGGCAAGCTCAACGATGCCGAGCTGACCAGGAAATGGTCCCAGTTTTCCGGGCATGGTTACGCCTCGGTGCTATGGGGGCTTGCGCAGAGGGAGGGGCGGAATGCGATTACCCTGGCGCCCTTTGATGCGCTCAAGAAGATGAAGGTCCAGGACGGCTTCAAGGCTAATGTCTTTGCCGCGGAACCGATGATCACCCAGCCCATGGCCTTTTGCTGGGATTCGCGCGGGCGGATGTGGATCGCGGAGAATCGTGATTACGAGACGCGCGGACGCGGGTTCTCGAACTCGGGCGACAGCCGCATCCTGATCCTGGAGGACACCGACAAAGATGGGATGCTCGATACCCGCAAGGTGTTCCTCGAGGGCGTCGCCTTCCCGGCGGCGATAGCGGTCGGCTTTGACGGCCTCTGGTTAGGCGCGCCGCCGAACCTGCTCTACGTTCCTGACCGCAACGGAGATGACAAGGCCGATGTCGAGGATATCGAGATTCGCCTGACCG
>CAJWMA010000305.1 GCA_913042995.1 uncultured bacterium
TTTGCGGCCGGGCAGGACAGCTCGGTTCCTCCGGAGCCGGACGCGATTCACGCAAAAATAGTGATCGGAATTCCATGCGTACTTTTCTAATTCTCTCATCTGTATTCGGCGCCCTGACGCTGCTCGCCATACTTGAGTCTTTCTCATCGGCTGGCGAAGAAGCGAATGTCTCCGGCAACTTCGGAGCGGCCATCCCGGGGCTCAATACGGGACAGCTTGCGACCTTCGAATTCGGGCGATCCATCTTTAAGAAGTCCTTTACCCGGCGCGAAGGCCTTGGCCCGCACTTCAACGCGACCTCCTGCGCATCCTGCCATGAAGATCCCGTCGAGGGCGGCTCGGCTCAGCGTTATCGCGACTTCTTCCTGGCCGGACGCCTCAACCAGGAAGGAATACTGGAAAAAATCTATCCTGATTGCACAGAGTTCAACGCTCCCACGCAGAGGACGGAATGCTGTCTGCCCAGCATGGTCATTCCGCACTACGGTCCCAGGGGCGACAATGAGAATCCGGTGGCCAGCGGCGTCGAACACCCCAGCCTGAGCCAGGCTGATGTCGTCGCCAACCGAAACGCGCCTCCCATGTTCGGAGTGGGCCTCTTTCGGCTGATATCCGATGAAGAGATCCTCTCGCGGGCCGACCCCCAGGATGCCAATGGAGATGGAATATCGGGACGCATCAACCGGATCGAAGACGAAGACAACCAGATTGGCCGGTTTGGTTATAAATGCCAGACCGCCAGTATCGAGGCCTTCAACAGGGGAGCCCTGAACAACCAGATGGGAATCACCAGCAACTCGATCGAGTTCGCCATGGGTCCCGGACAGGACGAGAAGCCGTTCCTTGACGAGCTATTCGAGATCAAGACCGCCTATGCCCAGGTGGCCGCCCCCGTCGATGAGCTCACCGACTACGATGGAGTCCAGGATCCGGAGCTCAGCAGGGGAGAGCTGATCGCGCTCGTCTTCTTCCAGGAAAACCTGGCGGCACCGAGGCGCGGCCGGATCACATCGAGCGTCCGCCAGGGAGAGAGTGTCTTCCTGCGCATTGGCTGCGCCAACTGCCACGCCGCAAGCCTCAACACCCGCATCGGTAAGATCCATCCCTACACCGACCTCCTGCTGCATGATATGGGGCCCGAGCTTGCCGATGGCATCACCATGAAACAGGCGCTTGGAAACGAGTTCCGAACCCAGCCCCTCTGGGGACTCTGCGAGCACTCTCCCTTCCTCCACGATGGCCGGGCGGCGACAGTGCGAGAGGCTATCCTGCTCCATGGCGGCGAGGCCGAGAGCTCCCGGAATGCCTACGCCGAGTTGAACCAGCAGGACACCCTGATGCTCCACCGCTTCCTGGAGTCGCTCTAAGGAATTTCCGCATGAGAACCATCTACAACACCGCGAACGCCTTCCTGCTGCTGGGGATCCTCCTGCTTGCCTATCACCTGAACTCTCCCTCCGCGCGCGGCCGAGTCGAGTTCGGGGGCAATCCGGTAAATGACTTTATCCGCGGCGACTCCAACGATGATGGCGAGTTGAATGTCAGCGATGCTGTCTTCACCCTGTCGTTTCTCTTCATTGGAGATGAGCAGCCGGAATGCCTGGCCGCCAACGACACCAATGATGACGGAACGATCAACATTACCGATGTCATCCGGACCTTGAATTTCCTTTTCATCGGCGGGGTGGACGCGCCTCCGGCGCCCTTCCCCGATCCGGGCGCAGATCCCACCCGGGACCTGGGCTGCAGGGAACCCCCCCTTCCGGGTCTTCCCCTGGTCGGCAAGCTGGGAGGACCCGACCGGGCGCTCGACCGTCTCGAGGCCATCTCCTGGCAACGCGGCAAGCTCGTCTTCAACCAGTTCTTCTCCGCAAACGAAGGCCTTGGCCCTCTCTTCAACGGCGACTCCTGCCGCGGCTGCCACCTGGCCCCGGTCATGGGCGGCGCGGGAGGCCTCGATGTCGATGTCGTGCGCTTCGCGAAGCGGGAAGACAATGGCGATATCGTACAGCTCGATTCCGGACCGGCCGTGTCCAGGCTGGCGGTCCATGGCGCCGCCCGTGACGAGCTCAACCCGGAAGCCAACATCATAGAGACTCGCCAGACTCCTTCACTGCTCGGACTCGGCCTGATTGACCGGCTGCCTGAGGCGGTCCTGCTGGCCAACGCCGACCCGGAAGACGCCAACGGAGATGGGATCTCCGGCCGGGCCCTCATGATCAATGGCCGGATCGGACGATTCGGTCACAAGGCGAGCATTCCCAGCCTTGCCGATTTCTGCGCCGACGCGTTCATCAACGAGATGGGCGTCACAGTAAACGGACTGCTGGCGGATTTCGCTGTAGAGGTGGACACCGATTCGGTCAGCGACCCTGAGCTTGCCGACCAGGACTTCGTAGATCTCGTCTTCTTCAGCGCCCACCTGGCTCCCCCGGCGAGATCTTTCCCGGACAATCCGAGCCTTCGAGAGAGAATCAACAAGGGAGAAGACAACTTCAACGACGTCGGCTGCGCCGGCTGTCATGTCAGCGAGCTGAACGGCGAAGAGGGACCGGTAGCCGCCTTCTCGGATTTCCTGCTGCACGATGTCGCCAACCCCGACCGGCTCAACGTGCCTGAGGCGGATGCCGAACCGAGCGAGTTCCGCACGGCGCCCCTGTGGGGAGTCAGGGAGACCGCCCCCTACCTTCACGATGGCTCGGCCGAGACCCTCCGGGATGCGATCCTCCTCCACTTCGGCGAGGCTTCGGCCGCCAAGGATGCCTTCAACGCCCTGAGCTTCGACGAACAGTCGAAACTCATCGAGTTCCTCCTGAGTCTCTGATCTCCCTCCAGCAGCCCGGAGCCAAGCCTGCGTAGAGATTGACTGGCCCAGGCGCCCGGTGGCCTCGGAGTTGAACCTTCAGAAAAGAACGCCATGCGTCCAACGCGAAGCCGTCGGTCGGCAGGCCCGATCAGGCCAGCAGGTCTTTCACGACATTTCCGTGAACATCTGTCAGGCGGAAGTCGCGGCCCTGGAACTTGACCGTCAACTTCTTATGATCGACCCCGAGCAGGTAGAGCAGGGTCGCATGGAAATCATGGATCTCGAAGATGTTGTCCTGGGCGTTGTAGCCCAGATCGTCGGTGTTTCCGTAGGAGATCCCTCCCTTGATGCCGCCCCCGGCGAGGAACATCGAGTAGCCCTTGATGTGATGGTCGCGCCCATTGCCCTGGGCCATCGGAGTTCTGCCAAACTCGCCGCCGAAGACGATCAGCGTATCATCAAGGAGACCGCGGTCCTTGAGATCCTTGATCAGGGCGGCCGTAGCCTTGTCAACCTCCCCGGCGGTGGTCTTCACGTTGTTCTTGATGCCGCCGTGATGATCCCAGGCCCGATGGTAGACCTGGATAAAGCGAACACCGCGCTCGGCCAGCCGCCTGGCGAGCAGGCAATTCGCCGCGTAGCTTCCATCCGCGCCCTTGGTGCCGTAGAGCTCCAGGGTTTCCGGCTTCTCGTCCGAAATATCGACCAGGCCGGGAACCGAGGTCTGCATCCGGAAGGCCATCTCATACTGCGAGATGCGGGTCTTGATCTCAGGGTCGTCAACAACGTTGTTGTGGATCTTGTTGAGCTGCTGGACCGCGCTGACGATGTCTCGCTGCCGTCCGGCCGTGACTCCCTTGGGGTTTCCGACATAGAGCACCGGGTCGCCGGCGGAGCGGAACTCAACACCCTGGAAACGACTTGGCAGGAAGCCGCTGTGCCACTGGCGCGCCGCGATCGGCTGAGCCTGGCCCGCCCTGCCTACGGAGGAGAGCACGACGAAACCGGGCAGGTTGTCCGTCTCGCTGCCGAGACCGTAGAGCATCCAGGCGCCCATCGAAGGCCGTCCTGAGATGGTGGTCCCCGTGTTCATGAAGGTATGCGCAGGATCATGATTGATCGCCTTGGTGCGCAGGGAACGAACGATGCAGATGTCATCGGCTACCGAACCGATATGCGGAAAGATCTCGGCGATGGACTGGCCGCTCTTCCCGAACTTCTTGAACGGATGCTGCGGGCCGAGACAGTTCAGCTTCTTGCCCTGCAGCTGGGCGATCGGCTGACCCTTGGTGAAAGACTCCGGCATCGGCTTGCCGTGCATCTTGCCGAGCTCCGGCTTGTGATCAAACGTCTCCAGATGCGAAGGACCTCCGGCCATATAGAGATGAATCACCCGCTTGGCCCGGCGTTTGAAGTGCAGAGGCGCAACAACGCCTTGCCAGTCTTCAACCTCGACCTTTCCGGCAGTGGAAGCTTTCTTGTCGTCTGCCGCGAAGGCCCCCGGGTTCAGGAGCGCGCCAAGGGCCACGGCCCCCATTCCAGCGCCGCCCCGTCGAAGAAAGGACCGGCGGGTCTGCTGCAGGGCGAGCTCGTCACGCAAAAGGTTTTCGATCGGTAGGTT
>CAJWMA010000306.1 GCA_913042995.1 uncultured bacterium
TGGAACTCCATTTCAGCGAAGGCCAGGCCAGGGGCATGCCTTATATGAAGATGGCCATGGGCTTCTGGCACGGTGGCAACGTGTTGGGACGGACCGGCCAGCAGATGCGCGGAGAGCAGGTCACCTCGTACTGGAACATCGACTGGAAAACATGGGACTACCCAACCCACCAGCCGGCCATCATTCCCAACCGCAAAGGCATCCTCACCCACCCCGCCTGGCTGATCGCCCATTCACAAAACCTTGAGACGGACCCGGTCCACCGCGGCAAGTGGATCCGCGAGAAGCTGCTGGCCGGGACCATCCCGGACGTGCCGATCACAGTCGATGCGGTTATCCCTCCGGACCATCACAAGACACTTCGACAGCGGATGGAAAACCGGACGGGAGAAACTTACTGCTGGCGCTGCCACCAGAAGATGGACCCACTTGGCTTTCCCTTCGAGATCTACGACGACTTCGGTCGATTCCGAACCGAGGAAAACATCGAGCACCCGGAAAACCTGGTCAAAGAGGCCCGGCGGGGCGAAACCAATGAATTTGGCGCAGCGCTGCCGGTTTACAAAACCTTACCGGTTAATGCTAAGGGAGTCCTGCAGGGTACGGGCGACAGGAAGATAGATGGCGAGGTCAAGGACGCCTTCGACCTGATCGATCGACTGGCGAAATCGGAAAAGGTCCGCCAGTCGATTATCCGGTATGCTTTCCGTTACTTCACGGGCCGCAACGAAACGCTTTCGGACTCCAAAACCTTGAGAGACGCAGACAAAGCTTACCTCGACAGCAAGGGCAGCTTCGACGAGGTGATCGTTTCGCTGCTGACCTCCGACTCCTTCATCTACCGCAAACGCAATACCAGGGAATAATAATGTTGATCAGCCGAAGAGAGCTCCTGAAGACGACCATCCTGGGGACGGCCAGCCTGGCACTCACGCCTTCGTTCAAACACTTGCTGGGGGCCCCGGCCCATGCCGAGACGGCAGACCCTGGCGGCATCCCCCACCGATTTGTTTTTATTCGTAAATCCAACGGCAACCTGACCACACAATTTGGGCTGTCTTCCTTCTCGGCCGAGGAACTGAAGAAACACAAGGAGAAGCAGGCCTTCGACCTGGACCTGGCCAAACATGAGCTGCCCGACTGGCTGAAAGGGCTGGACGGGCACAAGGAGAACATGACCATCCTGCACGGCATTTCGATGTCGGTCAGCGGTGGCGGGCACTACTCCTATTCCGGTTGCATGGGCGCGTACAAAGCCGGGCGCGATATCCTCAGCAATATCAAGTGGGCGACCATCGACTTCGAGCTGGCCAGACTTTTCCCCTCTCCATTCGGCCATGTCGAGATGTCGCTGGCGGTCCCCCACGGGCGCGATCACAGGACCGGGATCGTCTCAGGCTATTCCGCCCCGGCGGCAAAGCAGCGCAACTACTGTTACGCCGATCCGATGACCGCCTACCAGGAATTATTCAAGTCCGTAACCAACACCAACGAAGCTGCCTCCGACAAGGCCCTCCTCGACTACTTACACGAACAGGAGAAACGCCGGCTGAAGGGGCTGGACGGTGATGAACGCCTTAAGATCAGCGACCAGGTAGAATCACTCCA
Organism: uncultured bacterium; assembly: GCA_913042995.1. Taxonomy (GTDB): domain Bacteria; phylum Planctomycetota; class UBA8108; order UBA8108; family UBA8108; genus UBA8108. Next base: position 1,609 of record CAJWMA010000306.1, read on the forward strand.
GTCGATACGCGACCGCAACACGAAGGTTGAGTCCCTGGGCGAAAAGATTACCCAGCACCTGCCCGAAATCGATCCCATCCACGCCGGCGGTGGCGAAGATGCAACGCTTCCGCAGAAGCAGGCCGCTTTCACCGATATCATCGTCGGGGCATTGGCATCAGGCCTGACCAACGTCGTCACCTATACCATCGACGACCTGGGCACCGACATAACCTCCCTGCCCGAGAATAAACAGAAGACGAGCATCCACCAGATTGGGCATGGCGGTCAAATTGCCGGTGCCGCGAATATGAGAAATTCCATCAAGACCCATCACATGAAGCAGGTCAGTACATTAGTGACCAGGCTCAAGGCCATCCCCGAAGGCAATGGCACCTTGTTCGACAACACGACGATCATCTACATGCCGGAAACCGGTGCCGGCCACCATGGCCCGGATACGGAGGCACCGATGGTTCTCATGACCGGTAAGAACTCGAAGATAGACGTCGCCGGCCGCTACATCCGCTTGCCCTTCCACGGCACCGAAGGCCACAAGACCCTGAGCAATTGGTACACGACTCTGCTCAACGCCTATGGCAACCCGATCGAGCACTACGGTGACCTGGACCTGAAGATGCAACGCAACCGTCTGCCCCAGACCGGAGCGATCGATCAGTTCCGGGTCTAAGCTGAAGCATGAGGGGCGGTTTTGTTGGACTAATCTCGAGGCCGAGTCCCGCGATTGAAATATTCGGCAAAATTTCAAATCAGCAGTTTTCGCCGGTGTTTCGAACAAAACAAGCAAGGCCCGCCAGCTTTCACTGGCGGGCCTTGCTTGAATCGAGATGGGTCGTGAAACCCGAAAATGGTGGAGGCGGGGGGAATCGAACCCCCGTCCCGAGATCAATCCACGTAAGCGTCTACAGGAATAGTTCTTTATTTGGGTTCTCGCTTCAGCGGCTCCAAAGAACGGGATACGCATCGGCCAGTCTCCATAAATCTCGCTTCTTCACCCGGAGACGGGGATCGGAAGCCAGCCCCTATTGGTGGCCCTCGGTCAAACTCCCAGGGGCAGGGAATCTGGCGAGGGGGCCGCTTTAGGCAGCCAGTGCAAGTTGGTTATTGCCAACTAAAATGTACCAGGGGTTTTATGAGGCCTCCTGGCAACCTCATCCTGCAACCCACGCTTCCTAAATCCGGTCGAATCCTGGTCGCCCCCATTTACTCTCGAAGGCGGCTTTGTGGCCTCCACCGACCCTATGCAAGCTGTCGAATGGAATACCACGGTGCCGAACTCAGGCGCTAAGGCGCTGAGCACCTATTATGGAGCGATTGGCGCCATTGTCCAACCCGTTTGAGGGCCGAAAAGGTGCAAGGCGGCTCGCTCAGAGAATCTCGTGAATGACCCGCCCGTTGCTGATCGCTCGGGGGCGCCCGGATGGGTCGAGAAAGGTCTCTTCAGAAGAGAAACCCAGCGCGTGGAATATCGTCGCGGTGATATCGGCCGGCCCGACCCGCCCGCTCACGGGTTTGCCCCCATGACGGTCGGATGCTCCATGAACCACTCCACCCTTTACCCCCCCACCGGCCAGTGCGATGGAAAACACCGAGCCCCAATGATCCCGGCCGCCCTTATTGTTGATCTTCGGCGTACGACCCATCTCTCCCATCCAGACGACCAGGGTCTCATCGAGCAATCCGCGTTCCTCGAGATCTTCGATCAATGCCGAGAAGGTTCGGTCAAAGCGGGGCATCAGGAACTTGAGATTCTCGGCGTTCTTGATGTGGGTATCCCAGCCGCTGCTGGGCGCCTTGGGGATACGTACCGTGTTTACCTGCACCAGGGAGACGCCCGCCTCGACCAGCCGCCTCGCCAGCAGCACACTCTGGCTGTAGCGATCGATTCCGTAGCGCTCGCGAACCTTTTTCGGTTCCCGGGAAAGGTTGAAGGCTTCCCCTGCTCTTGCGGAAGCCAACAGATCAAAGGCCTGCTGGTGCCAGTGGGCCTGGCGTTCAAGTCGGCCGCTCGCCTCGTGGTAGCGCAGGTGACGGTCAAGCTGGGCCAGGAGCCGCTCCCTGCGCTGGTAGCGAAGCGGAGAGAGAGCGCCTGTGAGTGAGGTTCCCGGAACACGAAAGTCCGGCTTCGAAGGATCACAGGTGAGGAGCCAGGGATCCGCTGTCCTGCCGAGGAAGCCGGCATCCTGTCCAGGCCAGGTCTTGCCCCCATCGTTAGCCGCCACCTCGGGAAGGGTAATCGCCGGCGGAAGACCGACACCGCGGACCTTGCCCCGATAGCGACGGCGCAGATCCGTCACGATCCCACCCACACAGGGCCAGTTGTTTGGCGCACCGGGCTTCGCGCCCTCCACACCCTTCGGTGAATGAGGTACGCCTGTAATCATATTGTAGCCGCTGGTGGAATGAGCGTTGTCGCCTGTCGACACGGCCCTGAGCACCGCGACACGATCGGTAAGCCGTGCGACTCGCGGCATCAGCTCTCCGACATGAAGCCCCGGAACCGCCGAGGGTATAGAACCAAGATCGCCCCGGATTTCACGCGGCGCGTCCGGCTTCGGATCCCAGGTCTCGTGCTGCGGAGGCCCACCGAGCTGGTAGAGGAGAATGCAGGACCTGGCGCTTCCCCGGCGTTCGCCGGGTTTTTCCGCGTCCCGCCCCTCCGCGGCGACGGCCCGCTGGGCCAACAGGGATGAGAGAGAGAGACCGAAGGCGCCGCTCCCCCCCACCCCAAGACCGCCAATGCGCAACCACTCACGGCGCGTCATGCCATCACAGAGCCGCTGTCCATCGTCGTGAATCGATAG
>CAJWMA010000307.1 GCA_913042995.1 uncultured bacterium
TCGTTCGACGATCCTCGAGACTCTGCCGCCCAAGCCACATCCCGGCGAAGAGAAAGCCCAGCCAGGGCAGAAGAGGATGCCAGCCGTTGAACACCAGGTTCTTCACCATCTGCCAGGGTTCCCAGAAGTCTCTGTACTCGAGCGTATCAAGATTCCAGTCATCCCAGAAACCGCCGGCGAGGTAAAGCATGGTGAAGCCGGCGACTGACCAGCCCGTGAGCGCCCATAGCCATCTCCCCGGCAGAGAGACAAAGGCCGCCGCGAAGAGAAAATAAAAACCGTAGAAATGAAGGATATCCGCGGGCCAGATCCACACCCAACTGTAGCCCACCGCGATGAGAAAGAAAGCGCGCTTGCAGAGGACAAAACGTAACGCTGAGAGGCCTGCTTCCTTCTCCTTCGCCCGGGATGCCATCAGGGAGATCCCCGCCCCGGCGACGACCACAAAGAGCGCGGCCGCCCTCCCGGAAAAAACACCGGTGAAGCCATTCAGCCAGGAGGGTCCTACGGGGCTGAGGCCAGACAGGAGGATCCTGTAATTGACAACCACCATCCCGAGAAAAGCGAGCCCCCGGGCGACATCATAGGCCTGGAGACGATCAACCCTGACCGCAACGTCTTCCTTCTGTCCAGCCAACAGGAACGGCCCCTCAGGCAATGAGCTGATGAATCGGCTCGGCTCCTTCAACTCCAACGAGCTTCTGGTCAAGGCCGTTGTAGAAGAAGCTCAGCCGGTTTGGATCAAGCCCCAACTGCGTCAATATCGTCGCATGAAGGTTCTTGACGTCGAAACGGTCCTCGATGGCATGGGCCCCGAGCTCATCAGTCTTCCCAACGCTGACTCCGCCCTTGATACCTCCACCAGCCATGAACATTGTAAAGCCGTAGGAGTTGTGGTCCCGGCCGGTGCCCTTGCCGTACTCAGCCGTTGGCTGGCGACCGAACTCGCCACCCCAGACGATCAGGGTCTCATCGAGCATGCCGCGCTGCTTGAGGTCCTTGATCAATCCCGCGATGGGCTTGTCGGTATTACCGGCATGGATACCGTGGTTGCGCTCGAGGCTGCCGTGGGCATCCCAGTTATCATCGTTGTGAGCCCCACCAGAGTAGACCTGAATAAAGCGAACGCCTCGCTCGACAAGCCTCCGCGCCAGCAGGCACTTGCGACCGAAGTCATCCGTTCGCGACCCATCGATGCCGTAGAGATCACGGGTCGCATCGGACTCCTGGTTGAAATCAACCGCCTCGGGCGCGTGCTTCTGCATATTGAAGGCAAGCTCGTAGCTTGCGATCCTCGCGGCCAGGTTCGAGTTGGTCGGATGCTGAGCGTAATGCGTCGAGTTGATGTCGTTGAGATTGTCAAGCAGACGCCGCTGGACACTCTTGGTCATTCCCGGCGGCATGGCGAGATCCAGGATCGGAGTCCCGGCAGCCTTGACAACAGTCCCCTGGTAGGAGGCCGGCATATAACCGCTCGTCCAGTTCTTGGCGCCGCTGATGGGGCCTCCCTTATTACTCAGCATGACAACAAAACCGGGCAGGTTCTGGTTTTCACTGCCGAGACCGTAGGTCGCCCAGGTTCCGATGCAGGGGTTGCCGCTGAGAACACGGCCGGAGTTCATATTGAGCAGGGCCGAACCATGCAGCGGAGAGTCGGCATACATGGAATGAATAAAGCCAATGTCATCAACGCAAGTGCCGAGATGGGGAAACAGGTCCGAAACCATCTTGCCGCATTTACCGTAGCGTTTGAATTTCCACTTGGGACCAACGACACGCCCCTTGTTCTTGCGGCCTCCACGGCCAAAGGTCTTGACCTCGATGGTCTTTCCATCAAGAGGATAGAGATCAGGCTTGTAGTCGAATGTGTCGACCTGGCTGGGACCTCCATACATGAAGAGGAAGATGACATTCTTCGCCTTCGGCTTGAAGTGAGGCTGCTTGACCGAGAGGGGATTCTCGAACTCGCTCACCCCATCGGCCGCCACCGTCTGGTCAGCGAAAAAATTGCTGCCAAGCAACCCTGCGAGGGCGGTACCCGTAAACCCTCCGCCGGTCTGCCAGAGAAATTCCCGGCGAGTCCGACCACAAAACTGGTTGCCGCCGCCATGTCTGTTCATTGAGTTGCTCATACTTATGGTTTCACTCCTCAGTCGAGGTATACGAATTCATTTAGATTGAGAGCCAACAGGCAGAAATACTTGAACGCCTGCTCTGCAGTGAGCTTGTCTTCCGCCTGGAAGTCATTGATTAACTTGACGCATTTGTCGACCTCGGCCTTCACCGGCTCGCGGCAAAAGACGAGATTGAGTGCCGTACTGATTCTCTTCCGGACATCGTCGCCGAATTCCTTCTGCAGATAGGCGGAGAACACGCCGGCCTGGTCGTTGAGGAACTTGCTGTTGAGCATGGTCAGGGCCTGGGTTGGCACCGTTGTGGTAAATCGTGAGGCGCAGCTGGAATCAGTATCCGCCAGGTCATGGGTCGAGAGCATCGGAGGTATGAGGGAACGCTTAATGAAGATATAGACACTGCGCCGTCTCTGCTCCTCCGGCGACGACTTCCGCCAGACACCGCCGGGGCGGGATGAGGTCTGTAGAACCGCGCGGGGCACCTCGGGATAAAAACTCGCCCCAAGGTACTTCGTGCTGAGCGTCCCATTGACCTTGAGAATCGAATCACGGATCTCCTCGGCCGACAATCTCCGCATATTGAAACGCCAGAAGAGATTGTTGGCGGGATCCGCGGCCAGGGCTTTCGGCACCGACTTCGAGGACATCATATAGGCGCTCGATGTCATCAGGAGCTTGTGGAAATTCTTCAGTTTCCAGCCACGGTTGACCATCTCAACGGCCAGCCAGTCGAGAAGCTCCGGGTGAGTCGGCAGTTGGCCCAGCTTTCCGAAGTCGCTCGGCGTAGAACAGATTCCCCTGCCAAAGTGGAACTGCCAGAGCCTGTTGGCGATCGCGCGAGAGCTCGTCGGATTGTCTTTGCTGACCAGCCACTCGGCCAGGGCTCTTCTCTTGCCAGAGGTCTGCGAATTCGGCCGCTGGGTGATTTGCGGCGCCACCGAGGTCAAGACCGCCGGGAAGCCGGGCTCAACCTTCTTGCCCTGGATGTGGGGGTTACCCCTGAGCAGAACGTGGGTCGGAGATCTCCCCTTCTCGGCGACCGCCATGGTGTCGTAGCTGGTAGACTTGGTCGTCTGCACAACTCCACGCGCCTTGCTGTCCTGGAGCTTCGCCCGAAGCTCATCATAGAGCTTCCTGTTGACGGCGCCGATCAACTCCTCTCCACGCCGCTTGATGAGCGAAGTAATGTCTTCACCGGTAAACTTTCCGGCCCGCAGGCCCACATCGATATACTGCCCGCCGCCGGTCTGCTTGCAATGAACGGCGATGGTATTGAGCCCTACCCCGAGAGCCTTGACCGCCGTCTGGGGAAGGCTGAACGAGATGTAATCATTCCTGTGACCGGAGAGCTTCTTGACCAGGGCGCCGTTGATATACACCTCGGCATCTTCGTCGTGACAGATATCGAGGAAGAGCGTTCCCGGCAGGCGATCAAGACTGAATTCCTTACGCAGCCAGATACCAGGAGTCTTCCACTCGGTTCGCACCACAGCGCCCGGCGTGCCGTTGGTTCCGAAGCCGCCTGGACCCTTCTTCCATCCCTTGGTCTTGTATCCCGGCCGCGCCCAGCCGCCATCAGGCTTCTTCAGCGTGTAGGACCAGCGCTGGGCATCTTTTTTCGAGGTCCCTATGATGGTCGACTCCTCGGCTTTGGTCAGCGTCAACCCCCGATCGCTAAAACCGGGACCCGACCAGAGGACTGAAAGACGAGGTTCTTCGTAAGCGTTGAAATACTCGAGTCGAACACCCCTGAGCCCGGCCTTCAGCTCGGCGGAGGCATCTCCGGAATGCGACCCGCCCCCGTCAGCCTCGAAGATCTTCTTGCCATCAACCAGCAGGCGGACACCCGCGGTTGAAGAGATCTTGAAAGTGTACTTTCCATCGGCAGGCACCCGTAATTTGCCATCGAACACCAACCCGATAGCGTGCTTGCGCGAAGCAGGCCTCAGGGAAAGGAATCCATCAGCCAGTTTCCCTTCAGCCTCATGCTTGATGAGGTCAAAATCTGGAAGCTTCTTCCAGGTGTCTCGATAAAACTTGAAGGAAAGCTCCAGCAGATCAGGTACCCGAACGCCAGCGGCCGTCTTGAGGCCATCTTTTTTCATGAGGGCCAGCTTGAAATTCTCTTCAAGCTGGAAGATCTGGTTATAGAGCCCGTTCTCGACAGCCTCTTTTTTCGCCAGCTCAGCCTTGAGCTTCTCGCTCTCGACATTGTCCATGACCTTGCGCGTCGAGCGGTCGTTCATATTGGTGA
>CAJWMA010000308.1 GCA_913042995.1 uncultured bacterium
GCTCCTGACCGATCTGCAGCAGCGGGGGCTTCTCGAGGACACCCTGGTTGTCTGGGGCGGAGAATTTGGCCGCCAGCCGGTCTCCCAGGGAAACAACCACGGCCGGGATCACAACCCCAAGGGCTTCACCTACTGGTTCGCCGGCGCGGGCATCAAGCCCGGCACCAGCTACGGGGCCACCGACGAGATCGGGCACGAGGCGGTTGAGAACCGCCATCACATCAGGGATCTTCACGCTACGATCCTCCATCTCATGGGGCTCGATCATGAGAACCTGACCTATTTCTACGGCGGGCTCGATCGCCGACTCACCGGGGTTCAGCACTCCGAGGTGATCAAGGGAATCCTGGCCTGAGGGGGCTGTCGTTCAGCGGCTGAAGAGCTCGATAAGATAGCCGTCAGGGTCGCGGATATAGAATTGGAGGGGGCCATCGGGACGCGGGTAGGGTCCGGCGACAATCGGGATGTCGAGAGATCTGACATGCTCGGCCGCGGCCGCGGCGTCTTCGACCTCGAAGGCGATGTGGTGTCCCTGGGCGGGGTATCTACCGGTGAACTCTCCCGGGCCGCAGGCGCCCGCGTCGTCGCCGGCCAGGGTGACGTGAACCTGGGTATCGCCAGCCTGGAACCAGAGCCCCGGAAAGGAGAAGTCCGGCCTCGGCATCTCGTCCATCCCGAGAAGGCCGAGGTAGAATTCACGTGTCTTGTCGAGGTCGCTCGAAACAACCAGGACATGGTCGATTCCCCGGACCTGTAGCGAACGGTGTTCTTTCATGCGGAAACCTCAGCCGATGCGCCCCGCCTTGAATTCGTCGACCAGCTCGGCGATGGAGTCGACCGCGGCCTCGATAAAGAGCTCGCCCTTCTCGGCGCTCGCAACGGTCGGGTCTCCTATGGCGCCTTTTCTGGACCACTCGTTCCAGAGCCGGAACTGGCCGACCTTGCCGGGCTCCAGCATGTCCTTGTGGTCAAACCTGCAGCGCTGCTCCTCGCCATCGGGCTCGAGACAATCGGTTCGCACAAGGTTCGCATGCAGGGCCAGCATCACCGAGGTCTCCATTTCTCCCGCGTGCCCCATTCCTCCGGGCTCCGAATCCCGGATCTCCGCGAATCTTTCCGCCGCGAGCACCCAGTAGGTGGCGTGGATGATCTTCAGCTCGGAGCGATCCCTGTCCGCTGTCACATTACCCGCTCCGAGGCGCGCCTCCTGCACCGCGACGTTCAGCAGGGACTGGTTCCCGCCATGACCGTTGAGCAGGATGAAACGCGTGAAGCCGTGGGCGAAGAAGCACTCTACCAGCTCTCGCGCCGTGTCGAGAAAGGTTCTGCTGGTCAGAGTCAGGCTTCCGATGAAGGGCATGTGATGGGAAGAGGAGCCGAATCTCTGCACAGGGAGCCAGAGGATGTTGTCGGGGTTCCTGGCGTCGAGCCGCCGCAGCAGACCCTCGGTGATGAAGGTGTCGGTTCCTGTCGGCAGGTGGGGGCCGTGCTGCTCAATCGCGGCGAAGGGAATGATCACCGGCAGCCGCCGGTCGAGCTTGTCTACATCCGTGGTCGTCAGGTCCGCCAGGTACATCGCCTTGGTCCGTTGATTCGATTGGTTGCCGTGGGCAGACCTTCCAGCTTATCAGTCCGCGGCTTAAAGATCGAATCGCAACTGTGCCCGGTGTTTCGCGGCCAGTGAGCTTGTTCCTGCCTTTTCTCAGGAAAAAACGGTCAACCCTGATGTTTCAGGAAGGGTTCGCATTAGAATAAAATAAGTCAGGAACAGGCGGTCAGAATCGAACAGAATCGGAGATCTGCTATGGGGAAATTTGTCACGCGGATTGTGCTCGCCGGGACGGGCGGTTTGTTTTTTACGATCTTTTTTTACGGAGTGATATCCAGCGTAGCGCCTGTTGCGAATCTCGCTGGCGCCTTGGCGGATCTCCCCCCGGCGGCGGCCCAGGCGGCTCTGCGCCCGGAGGAAGAGCACCTGGTGAAGCTTTTCGAGAAGGCCTCGCGGTCCGTCGTATTCATCACCAATGCAGCCATCAAGCGCAGTTTTTTCTTCAATACCAGCCGTGAGGTCTCCCAGGGAAGCGGCAGCGGCTTTGTCTGGGATAAGAAGGGGCATATCGTAACCAACTACCATGTGATTGCCGGGGCGGACTCCATCATCGTCAGCTTTGATTCTAAGACCAGCTACCGGGCCAGCGTGGTGGGAGTCGCGATGGACAAGGACCTTGCGGTATTGAAGGTGGATGTGCCAGCCGCGAATCTCTATCCGCTGTCGGTTGGCCGCTCAGACCGTCTGAAGGTGGGGATGATGGCCGTGGCGATCGGCAATCCCTTCGGGCTCGACAGGAGCCTCTCCAAGGGAGTCATCAGCGCTCTCGGACGGGAGTTTCGTTCGCTCACCGGGCGGACGATCACCTCTGCGATCCAGACCGACGCGGCCATCAACCCGGGAAATTCAGGCGGCCCCCTGCTCAATTCGAGCGGTCAACTGGTCGGGGTCAACACGACCATCATCAGCGACAGCAGGAGCAACTCCGGTGTTGGCTTCGCTATTCCGGTGAATACGGTCACCCGGGTTGTCGATCAGCTCATTCGTTTCGGCAAGGTCAAGCGTCCCGCCCTGGGGGTCTATAATTTCAGCGACGAACAGGCCCGCTATCTGGACATCGAAAGAGGCGTGGCGATCCGAAATGTCGCCAAGAAATCGGGCGCGGCGGAAGCCGGCTTGCGGGGCATTCGAGAGGTCGGCAATGGAAGGATCGCCCTGGGTGATGTGATCATAGGCGTCGCGGGGGAGGCCGTGGATGACGAAGACGATCTTCTGAACGCGCTCGAGAAATTCAAGGGCGGTGACCGGGTGAAGGTTAAAATACTCCGGGATGGAAAAGAGAAGACCGTTACCATCAAGCTGCAGGAGAGCGAATAGGTCCTAGCTCTTCTCGCCCTGGTCGGTTTGATAGCTTGACAGGCGTTCGGTCTTTGCTGAAGCTGTGTTTATCGTTTTGACTGCTTTGGTTCAGAGAGGCGAATGGTAGCTATGGCCGGTTCATTCTGGGAGAAGATGGGGCGCAGTGTCGGTGATGGTCTGCAGAAGGCCAGGGACATCGGAGCCTCCATTGGCGAGAAGGGTGAGGCCATCCTCGACAAGCAGGACTGGCGTCGCAGGCTTCGTAAAGCGCGCGAAGAGCTCGGCCGGGTGGTGGACAAGGAATTGCGGGGCATGGGCGATCCTCCCTACAAGCTCGAGGACCCGGCGGTAAAGGAACTTCTTGCCGAGATCAAGCTGGCTGAGAGCGAGCTTGAGAAGCTTGAATTGGCCAGTGAGGAGAAAGAGGAAGAGGCTCCAGGAGAGGATGTCCAGGAGCAGGCAGGAGAGCGTGGCTCAGCGGCTGAGCCGGGCGATGACATCCTGGAAAATCCGGATAACTGACCTCAAAAGGCGACAGAACTGTCATGGGAGGTCTATTCGGCGTTTACCGGGCTTCCGGGACCGGGAATTCACTTGACAATATCATGGTCGCTGCCTAGAATTTCGCCCGCATTGTAATTTGTAAGACATTTTAAAATAGACACTTACGACAAATGTCGAGACAGCTGATTCAGCTGTAACCGGCGATGGGATGCTTCACTATGGATCTCCCCAAGTACGTCAAGGAGCTTAAAGAGCTTCTGGATCTGATGAAGAGCCATGACCTCGCTGAGGTTGAGCTCGAAGAGGAAGGTCAGAAGATACGTCTTCGCAAGACCGAACCTCATCTCGCAGCCGCTCCCATGGCAATCCAGGGCGCTCTTCCGGCTGTGTCTCCCGCCGCAACTCCAGGTTCCGATGCCGGGGGTGACCCGGAGGCCGCTGAAGAGGATGATGGGCTGTACAAGGTTCCTTCTCCGCTCGTAGGATCCTTCTACCGTTCACCCAGTCCTGAGGCCGACCCGTTTATCGTCGAGGGCGATCGAGTCGAGGAGGATTCCGTTCTGTGCATCGTGGAGGCGATGAAGGTCATGAATGAGGTCACCGCTGGAGCCAGCGGGGTCGTTCGTGAGATTCTTGTCGAAAACGGCAGCGCGGTTGAATTCGACCAGCCCCTGTTCAAGATCGAGATCTCGTGAAGAAATTTTCTCGGATACTCATCGCCAATCGTGGCGAAATTGCCCTTCGTATTCTGCGTGCCTGCAGGGAGTTGGGGATTGAATCGGTTATCGTTCACTCGGTGGCCGATGCGGGCGCCGGCTACCTTGACCTGGCCGATCGGACGGTCTGTATCGGGCCGGGTCCAAGCCAGCAGAGCTACCTGGATATCTCGCGGATCATCGCCGCTGCCGAGGTAGAGGATGTGGATGCGATCCATCCCGGGTACGGTTTTCTTGCAGAGAATGTTCAGTTCGC
>CAJWMA010000309.1 GCA_913042995.1 uncultured bacterium
AGAGCAGGGATGGAGTGTTGATCGTGCTTCCTTCGAAGATGCCGCTGATGAGTTTTCCGTTCTTCATCAGGCGGAAGAGCTTCGGGAGGGGTCTCTCGGGCTGGTAGCTCTCGAGACGCTCGATGGCTCTCGGGCTGAGAATGATGATTCCATGCTGGGCCTCGCCTCCCAGGACCTTCTGCCAGGAATAGGTGGTCACGTCGAGCTTGTCCCAGGGAAGCTCCATCGCGAAGACGGCCGAGGTGGCATCGCAGATGCTGAGGCCTTCCCTGTCTTCGGCGATCCAGTTTCCATCGGGAACCTTGACGCCGGAGGTCGTTCCATTCCAGGTGAAGACGACATCCCTGGATGGGTCGGCCTGGGCCAGGTCGGGGAGGCTGCCGTAGTCGGCTTCGAAAATCCGCGTATCCTCGAGACCGAGCTGGTTGATGATCTCGTTCGCCCATCCTTTTGAGAAGCTCTCCCAGGCGAAGATATCCACGCCCCTTGCGCCGAGCAGGTTCCACAAGGCCATCTCGACGGCTGCCGTGTCGGAGCCTCCAACGATTCCAACCAGGTAGTCTGCCGGCAGCCCAAGCAGGTTTTTTGATCTCTCGATGACTTCTGCGAGCCGGGCCTTTCCTTCTGTGGATCGATGCGATCTCCCCAGGCAGGCGTTTTCCAGCGCGGCCAGGTTCCAGCCGGGGCGCTTGGCGCAGGGACCGGAAGAAAAGCTGGGGTTTTCTGGTCTCTTACCGGGTTTCATGGCGTTTTCGTTTCATTTCAGAGAAGGGGTGGAAGGAAGGGAGTTTAGATCTATGAGAAGGCGGTATCAAGCCGCGGCCGGATTCCCGGGGACAGCTTTTTGGAACTGGTTGACCCTGGCTGCCGCAACCGCGCCTGGTTGGACCGACTGACTGTGACGATGGGTTGGAAGCCAGCGCCTGCCGGCCTGGCTTGATCGTCTGTAATTCCAAAAGAAAGAATAACTTATAGACATCAGGGTGGAGCTTTATCGGTTCAGCCTGAAAACGCGGCAGAGCGCGATCATCGGTTTCATCGGGGTTCTTCAGCCGCTCCGTGGGCGTTCAGGGTGTATAGATGGCATAATTTTACAGTCCCGGATGGATTCAAAAAGCCTGAAGGTGCGGGGTTGCTGTTGATGTCTCTTCGCTTGTTGCTATCGTAGATCGATTGCCTGCAATGCCCGAGAGCGGGTAGGTAGCTTCCAATCCTTCTGAAAGTATAAAAATCATGGATAAAGCCTGGTCCCCGAATTCCTGGCGGGAAAAAACGGTCATTCAGATGCCGAATTACCCGGATTCGGAAGCCCTGCGAGAGGTCGTGGGGCAGCTGGGAAGACTGCCCCCGCTGGTTACCAGCTGGGAGGTAGAGAGGCTGAAGGACTACGCGGCCCAGGCCAGCCGCGGGCAGGCCTTCGTGCTGCAGGGAGGCGACTGCGCTGAAAATTTTGATGAGTGCGAGTCGAACAATATCGCCAACAAGCTCAAGATCCTTCTCCAGATGAGTCTCGTGCTGCTCTTTGGCGGCAAGAAAAAAGTCATCCGCGTGGGACGCTTCGCCGGACAGTACGCCAAGCCGCGCTCGAGCGACCTGGAGACCAGGGGGGAGGAGGCTCTGCCATCTTACCGTGGAGACATGGTCAACAATCTGAACTTCACCGAGGGCGACAGGATCCCCGATCCGCAGAGATTGCTCAGGGCCTACGAGCGCTCTGCGATGACGATGAATTTCATACGTTCGCTTGCCGCCGGCGGCTTCGCCGACCTCAACCACCCCGAGTACTGGCGGCTCGATTTTGTTCGCGATGAGAGCCTGCTCAAGGAATACCAGGAGATGGTCAATGCCCTGCGTGACTCGATAGGGTTTGTCGAGAGCATCATGGGCTCTGGTGACAGCGAGATCAGCAGGGTTGATTTCTACTGCAGTCACGAGGGACTCCATCTCGAATACGAGGCGGCGCAGACCCGCCAGGTCCCGCGCCGGGATGGATGGTATAACCTGGCGACCCACATGCCCTGGATTGGTGAGCGCACGCGAATCCTCGATGGCGCGCATGTCGAGTATTTCCGCGGCATCGTGAATCCGATCGGGGTGAAGATCTCCCAGGCGATCGATCCGGCCGAGCTGGTCGCGCTCGCCAGGGTACTGAATCCCGACAATGAACCCGGACGCCTGAGCCTGATCCATCGGATGGGCAATTCAAGCATCTCCGATGGACTGCCCGGCCTGGTCGAGGCTGTGAAGGAGAGCGGCGTCGAGGTCGTGTGGATCTGTGATCCCATGCACGGCAACACCGAGTCGACCTCCGAAGGCGTGAAGACGCGTGATTTTGACAACATCCTGGGCGAGTTGCAGAAGGCTATGGACATCCATCGTGAGTGCGGCTCTCGCCTTGGAGGCGTACACTTCGAGTTGACCGGAGATGATGTGACCGAGTGTATCGGCGGAGCCTGCGGATTGACGGAGTCGGACCTTTCGACGGCCTATACGACCCAGGTAGACCCCCGGCTGAATGCTGGCCAGGCGCTCGAGATGGCTATGTTGATTGCCAAGAAAATGCAGGGCAGGTAGAACCCGTCATCTGCCCCGGGGAGGATTGCCAGGAATGAGGTCGCTGCTGATCGGTCTTCTGCTGATCGTCACTCTTGTCATTCCATTTATCTTCTGGGGAACCTCGTTCGAAGATTTCTTTTCGCCTGCGGGAACCAGGGACCTGCTGGAGTCCTATGGAGGGTGGGCCTGGCTATGCGGGATGGCGTTGCTGACGGCGGATATTCTCCTGCCAATGCCGGCGACCGTGGTCATGTCCGTCCTGGGCCTGATCTACGGCCCGGTCCTCGGTGGGATGATAGCGGCGGCTGGATCCTTTCTCTCAGGCGTCATTCCGTATGTCCTCTGCCGCCAGCTGGGAAAAGGAGCTGCGCGGTGGCTCATTGGGGAGAAAGAGCTCGAGAAGGGAGAGCGCCTCTCCGGGCGGGTCGGGGGCTGGGCCGTGGCCCTGTCACGGTGGATGCCACTCCTGCCGGAGGTGGTGGCCTGCTTCGCCGGGCTGGTGAGAATGCCGTCCGGGAAATATTTTGCAGCCCTGGCCTGCGGCTCGATTCCGATGGGCTTCGCTTTCGCCGTGATGGGACATATGGGCGCGGACAGACCTCTTCAGACCATCGTTCTCAGCGCTGTAGTCCCGGCCTTGCTTTGGCTCGTTGTGGGGCGTACCCTGACACGACTTTCGGTTAACGATTGAAGTACGAGGCGCTGGCAAGGGAATGAGACCAGAAGGTATGAGGATAGCAATGTGGTCCGGGCCCCGGAATATTTCCACCGCGTTGCTTCGTTCCTGGGGTAATCGGCCTGATACTCTGGTCAATGATGAACCTCTCTACGGAGCCTTTCTGAGCGAGACGGGATATGATCATCCGGTCGCCGCGGAGATCATCGACCATTACGAAACCGACTGGAGCAAGGTGGTTGCCGGGCTGACCGGAGAGATCCCCGGCGGGAAGTCGATCTATTACCAGAAGCACATGGCCCATCATCTCCTGCCTGGAATGGGCAGGGAGTGGGTTCTCGAGCTCGATAATTGTTTTCTTCTGCGCGAACCGCGTGAGATGCTGACCTCGCTCATCAAGATCCTGCCGGAGCCCGGGGTGGCCGATACGGGGCTTCCCCAGCAATTGGAGATTTTCCGTATGGTCGAGGCCCAACTCGAGAAGACACCCCCTGTGCTTGACTCTCGGGATGTCCTGGAGGCACCTGAGAAGCTCCTCGGGCTTCTTTGCGAGGAGCTCGGGGTTGAGTTTTCCTCCTCGATGCTCTCCTGGCCTCCTGGAAGAAGGGATACCGATGGAATCTGGGCTCCTCACTGGTATGGAGAGGTTGAAAAATCGACCTCCTTCAGGCCCTATAAGGCCAAGGATGAGGAGGTTCCCGGGAAGTTCAGGGATGTGCTGCGGGAATGTATGGAGATCTACCAGGTGCTCTATGAGTATCGCCTAGGAAAATAAAAGCCATGTTGCAGCAGTTCAACGAAAAGAATCGCGACCTGATCGTCAATATCAACGGCAAGCTCGTTCACCGTGACGAGGCGGGCGTCAGTCCCTTCGACTCGGTGGTGCAGGGCGGAGATGGAGTCTGGGAGGGACTGCGCCTCTACGATGGAAAGATCTTCAAGCTCACCGAGCATCTCGACAGGCTGCGAAGCTCAGCCCTGGCGCTCGCCTTTACCGACATTCCCTCTCACGAAGAGATCATCGGTGAGATCAGGCGCACTCTCGAAGCCAACAGCATGATGGATGGGGTGCACATCCGGCTGACCCTGACACGGGGAGTCAAGTTGACCTCGGGGATGGACCC
>CAJWMA010000310.1 GCA_913042995.1 uncultured bacterium
CCGGTAGGACTCTAACCTACGGCCTGCTGTTCCGGAGACAGCCGCTCTATACAACTGAGCTACGGAGCCAGATAGTCATTCTGAATTTCAGGAGAGGCATCCTATTCGCCGCCCGCCCGCAAGTCAACTGTACCCGCCCGGTCTCTGAACACCTATAATCTCTGCCGAGAAGTGAGTCCCGGAACACCGGCCCGCGGCGTGAAAGCGCGCCCGTCCAACCCCGAAGAGAAGATCCCCGACATGCCCCGAGTTGATTCGACCCAGGTGCTCAAGGACTGCCGGACCCTCGCCGTCGTCGGCCTCTCGGCCAATCCCGGCCGGGTCTCGCACAGCGTCTGCGCCTACATGGTTGACCATGGCTACCGCATCATCGGAGTCAACCCGAACTACCCGGAGATCTTCGGCGGGCCGTGCTACCCATCGCTCTCTGAGATGCCCGAAGAGGTCCGCGCCGAGGTCGAGCTGGTCGTCGTCTTTCGCCGGCCCGAGGAGGTTCCGGAGCTGCTGAGTGAATGCGCCGACCTGGGACTGAAGAAGGTCTGGCTCCAGCTCGGGGTCGCCTCCGCCGAGGCGCTCGAGATCGCCGAAAAAAGAGAGCTCGAAATCGTCGAGGAACAATGCCTCATGGTCGTTCATTCGCTATACTCTTCTCACTGATCCCAGGGAGAAAAACTCTTGGCCGCGCGCTCAAAGACCAGCCTCAACAGCACCCAGTTCCTTGCCCGGAAGACCTGGGACAAGCCGCCCGCCATCACGATCCTCGCCGGCGGGGCTGACTTCTTCAAGAAGCAGCTCATCGAGCGGTTCATCCGCGAGCTCTCAGCCGACGGCGCCCCGGACGTCAACCGGCTGCAGGGGCCCCCGAACGACAAGCGCATCAGCGAACTGCCGCTCGCCCCGGTGCTCGACAGCCTCCGCTCCATGAGCTTCCTCGCCTCAACCCAGGTCGTCATCATCGATGGAGCCGACGCCTTCCTGCGCGCGCACCGCGATGAGCTCGGGGCCTGCCTCGAGACCGGCTTTCCCGGGGGACACCTCGTTCTCTGCCTCCGGGGCAAGCTCGATGGCCGGACAAAATTCGCCAAGGCCGCCGCGAAGGCCGGCTGGGTCATCGAATGCGAACAGCCCTTCGACCGGCCGCCGCCGTGGGAGGACCGCGCGCCCGTGTGGGACAGCCCGCTGTCACACTGGCTGAGCCGTCATGCCGCCTCGAAGGGACTCGAACTCAACCCGCAGACCGCCTACGCGCTCCACAGCCGCGCCGGCTGCGACCTCGAACTGCTGGACGAGGAGCTCGAGAAGCTCAAGACCTACCTGGCCGAATCAAAAAGTACCCTCATCGACGAGAAGGCCATCTCCGCGGTCACCGGTGAGCTGCGCGAGGACAGCATCTTCTCCGTGGTCGACCTCTTCCTCGAGGGACGCAGACGCGACACCATCACCGCCCTCGAGAACCTCTTCGAGCGCGGCTACCACGCCCAGAACGGCAGCCTGGTGATCGACGGACCCGGAATCGCCCTGCCGCTGCTGGCGACCCTGCTCAAGAAGCTTCGGTCGCTGCGCCGCGGACACGCCCTGAAACGGGCCGGAGCCTCCAGCATGAACCTCGTCCAGGAGGGAATCGTCGGAAAGCCCTTCCTGTCGAGCTTCGAGCGCCAGCTCGACAGGAACCCTCCCGGGCGCCTCGCCCAGCTCTTCGACCGGCTCTACAATACCGACCGGGGTATCAAGACCGGCCGCGATCCCCGCCGCCTGCTCCTGCTGCTCGTGGCGGAATAAGACAGCCACTCTGCAGGGCGCTCCGCAGGACGGCTAGTCGGGTGGCTAATCCCTGGCGTTTCGGGGCAGCATCAGGGTATGGAAGGTCTCCGAGCGCGTGCTGGCCTTCTGTTTCCAGCGGATGATGACGCGGACAAAGAGCTCCTGGTCAAGCCAGCCCACGTCTCCCTCGGCATCCTTCTCCTCAGCCCTGGCGCCGAGCTTCCTTCTTCCGCCGCCCCTGGCGGGGTGAAAGCAGAAGACCTCGGCGCTGTAGCCATCCCACAATTCAGGCAGCTCCTTGTCGAGCTCATCCATCAGCTCGTCCGCGGTCATTTCCGGCAGATAGCGTCCCCGGACCTCGCTGAAGACCCGCTCGGCGATGAGCGCCGCGTGGGTGCGGTCGACCGAGCGCTTGTGGGTGCTCGCCGCCGCGGCAAAGAACGACAGCACGCTGGCGGCGCCGATGGAGAGAATGAACATCGCGATCAGCACCTCGATGAGAGAGAAACCAGAGCTGCGGGCGGCTGTGGAAGGATTCATGGCTCCTTCCTCTTCGCCGGAGCCGGAACTCTCTCCGACGCGCTGCGGCTCTTGCGGCTGCCGGGCATCTCCACCACCCTGCGGAAGGCCACCCCGAGATCGACCCGTGAGCCGACCAGGTGATTTCCCGGCTCGGTGCCGCGCCAGCCGCGGCCATCCTTGCCCCCCGTGATCCTGGTTCCATTGACATTCTTCATGTACATCCACTCATCTCCGACCAGGATATAGCGGTCGTTTTCGTCATCCGGAAGAGAGAGAGGCTTGGAGACCTTGAAGGTCTCCGTCGACTTGGTGATGCGCTCAACAAGGTAGAGCGATTCCGAGTTGTCGTCGCGCAGGACGAGGGTGACCTCCACCCTCTCCGGAAAGATGTCATCGCTTGAATCCGTCAGGGATCCATCTCTTGACCTGAAGGTGAACTCGCCGCTCTCACCTGACCAGTCGAGAATCGCCCGGGTCGAATCCCAGTGGAAAAGCGGCCCGCTTTCGCGCTTGCTGCTCGGTGTCGACAGGGCCTTGACCTCCTCCCAGGTATTGGTGGTCGGCCCCCAGAAGCTGAAG
Source organism: uncultured bacterium (assembly GCA_913042995.1). Lineage (GTDB taxonomy): Bacteria > Planctomycetota > UBA8108 > UBA8108 > UBA8108 > UBA8108. Next base: position 2,863 of record CAJWMA010000310.1, read on the forward strand.
CCAAGGTAGAGAACTCCATCTGTGAGGGGACGCGCAAAGCGGGTCATGATCCACTCGATCTCCTCGCGGGCCTCCTCGCCGCTCTTGAGCAGCTCATCCTGCTCCTCCACCTCCAGGCGGCCGGAGAGCATCTTTCGGTCGATCTCCCGGGCCACATCATCGATCTTGCCTGAGAAGTCCTCGAGCTCCTTGTCCTTCAGGGTGCTCTCGTTGAACAGCGAGCCCATCCCGCCCACCGGCGAGCGGTAGCCGCGCCAGAGATAGGTCTCGGAGGCGCGCGGATCCCTGAGATAGATGACCTCCATCAGGCCGCCCGGCGCGCCGAGATCGCCGCCGCCGGCTTCCCATTTGTCATTCCGTCCATCGTAGACCGCCGGCGTTGTGATCGTCAGGTATTGCCCGCCCTGGCGAAGGATCGCGTTGCTGGTCTCTGCCGAGATGGTCCGCACGAAGCGCAGCCGCTGCCGGCCAAGATAGTCCTCATCGCAGATAAAGCGGACCCAGGCGCCGCCGCCCGCGCCGGAGCCTGAAAGCACCACCGCCGAGCGCAGGTCCTCCGACATCCTCTCGAGCAGGATGCGGGCCTGGTCGTAGACGCGTCCGCGGTTCTCCGCCCGGCGCCAGATGGAGATCCCCTGGGTGAGCAGGGTCGCCAGGCCGCTGCCGAGCATGACGAGAATGCCCACCGCGATCACGACCTCCAGCAAGGTGTAGCCGCCGGTCCGGTGTCCGGCTATGTGAGAAGACCGCGGCGAAGGCATCAACGCGGCAACTCCTCGTGCCGCACCACAGCCCCATCCTTCTCGTATTCGATAACCAGCGACTCGAGCACCGGTGATTCCTTCCAGTCATCGCGATAGATGTCATCGCGGACATGCATGTAGCTGCCGGACTTGTAGCGGAAGTAGACGCGAATCTCCAGCTCGTCTCCTCCCCGGTCAAGGTCGTAGCGGACGACATCCTTACGGGTCTTCCGGCGGGTCTCCTCGAAGAGATAGAGCCCATTCGAACCCGTCTCGTCGCCCTCGGCATCCCAGTCCGCCGCGCGGTCAAAGCGGGCCATCACGATGATATCGCAGAGACGATCGCGCTTGATGTTCGTCCCCTGGCGCTCCTTCCACTCGATGCTTCGCCAGTAGGCGCCCGGCACACGGAAGCTCTTCTGCAGGTAGGCCATGGCCTCGCTCTCGACCCCCGCCTCGTAGCGATCAAAGTACCGGAAGGGCATCTGGTAGGCGAACATGTCGGTGCCGATCGGGCGCGGCTGGGTTCCGAAGCGAGCCCGCATGCAGAGCTCGCCGCGCTGGTCACGCGGCAGCCGCAGCTGCGTTCCACCATCGCCCTCAAAGCCCATGTGGGAGATGATCTCCCTGGGCTGGCCGTAGCGGCCCGGGTCGATCATCACGTAGCCGCCATTGGGCGCGAAGAACTGGGCCCGCTTGACGG
>CAJWMA010000311.1 GCA_913042995.1 uncultured bacterium
GGGACGTCACGATCCTCGATGTCTACGACTCCCAGGCCGCCGCCTCCGTGGGCGCCATCGAGCAGGAAGAGGCCGATGAGATCCTCCGGGTCGCCTGCCCGGGCCCCGGCGGCTGCGGCATCGCCGCCTCCTTCAACACCTGGGGAATCGCCCTCGAGGCCATGGGGCTCTCCCCGCCCCAGAGCAGTTCGATCCCGGCCATCGACCCCGAGAAAACCGAAGAGTGCGGCAGGACCGGCGCCCTGGTGAAGAACCTGCTGCGGGAGGAGATTCGCCCACGGGACATCCTGACAAAGACCGCCTTCAGGAACGCGGCTGCGGCGATCGCCGCCATCGGCGGCTCAACCAATGGCATGCTCCACCTGCTGGCGCTCGCGCGCGAGGCGAAGGTCGACTTCACTCTCTCAGACATCCAGCCCATCATGCGGGAGACGCCCGTGCTGTGCAGCTTCGCTCCCCGCGGCCCCGGAACCATGGTGGACCTGCACCGTATCGGGGGAGCCTCGGTTCTTCTGAAGCACCTGCTCGAGGCCGGCGTTCTTGACGGAGGCGGGATGACGGTCACCGGCTCGACTCTTGCGGAAAACCTCGCGGATGCCCCCAGCCCACCGGCCGACCAGGAGTTGATCGCGCCAGTTGACGCTCCCTTCAAAACCTTCGCCGACATCCAGATCTGCTTCGGCAACCTCGCCCCCGATGGGATGGTCTTCAAGGTCTCCAGCATGGAGGAGACCAGCTTCCGCGGCCGCGCCGCCTGTTTCGATGATTCCAAAAGCGTCGTCGAGGCAGTAGAAGACGGCCGCATCGGCCCGGGAACTGTCATCGTCCTGCGCTACCTGGGGCCCCAGGCCTCCGGCATGCCCGAGGTTCTCGTGGCCTCCGCCGCCCTCTCGGTGCCCAAGCTCGATGGCAAGGTGGCTCTCGTTTCCGACACACGGGTCTCGGGAGTCTCTCACGGCGCCATCGGGGTCCACTGCGCCCCCGAGGCTCTCGTCGGCGGCCCGATCGCCCTGGTCGAAGACGGCGATGAGATCTCCTTTGAATTGCTCGAAGGAAACATCACCCTGCACGTCAGCGACGAAGACCTCGCGACGAGGAGGCAGGCCTGGACTCCGCCCGCGCACGAACACACCAGGGGCTACCTCGCCGACTTCGCGGCCACCGTCTCACAGGCGGATTCCGGCTGCGTCAGCCACTGGGTTTCCTGAGCGCGCTCAGCCCGTAGTGGGTTCACCACTCAGGACGCCGTCGACCGCGCCTGGCCTAGCCGGTTTCTGTCACAGATTATTCCTTCGCCGGTGCCTCTTCCTTGCCAGTCTCTTCCGGGGGTGCTGGCGGCGCTTCCTCTTCCTGTTGGTCGAACTGGGCGTCGAAGGCGATATCCGAACCAGGGAAATCTACCGCGCGAACAAAATCACAGGCCTCGGCGGCGCCGAATTCCCGATCCATGCGGCTATCCTCCCACTCGACAGAGAGCGGTCCGCGGTACTTGATATCGTTCAGGGCGACGATGATTCTCTCGAAATCAACATCTCCATGGCCGAGCGATCGGAAATCCCAGAAACGTCTCGGATCGGCAAAGTCGGTATGACCTCCAAATACGCCGACCGTTCCGTCTCCCTTGTCGGACCAGACATCCTTCATGTGGACATGGTAGATGCGCTCAGCGAAGGTGTAGAGAAACTTCACGTAGTCGACACCCTGGTACTCGAGGTGAGAGGGGTCGTAGTTGAAGCCAAAGCGCTTGTGTCCCTTGACCGCCTCGATGGCGCGCTCGGCGCTGGCGATATCGAAGGCGATCTCGGTGGGATGCACCTCGAGACCGAAGTTGACGTTCACCTTCTCAAACTCGTCAAGAATCGGAATCCAGCGGGCGGCGAAATCATCGAAGCCCTTCTGCCAGTACTCCTGCGTGGTGGGTGGGAAGGCGTAGATGGAATGCCAGATGCTCGACCCCGTAAAACCGTTGACCACGGCCGGGAACCCTTCTCCCTCGGGACGGGCATCTATGAACTTTCGACAGGCCTGTGCCGTGTCGATCATCTCCTGCGCCGCGCGCTGGCGAACGCCCTCGGCCTCGCCGTCTCCGTAGATCTCCGGTGAGAGGATCGCGGCGTGACGCTCGTCAATATTATCACAGACCGCCTGGCCGACCAGGTGGTTCGAGATCGAGTAGGCCGTCAGGCCATGCTTGGCGAGGATTTCCCAGCGTCCGGCGCAGTAGCTGTCATCGCTGAGGGCCTTGCCCACCTCGAAGTGGTCACCCCAGCAGGCAAGCTCGATGCCATCGTAGCCAAGCTGGTTGGCCTTCTCACACATGGTCTCAAAGGGCAGGTCTGCCCACTGTCCTGTAAATAGTGTAACGGGGCGTGGCACGGCTGAGGTTCCTCCTTCATTCGAAGCTAGGCAAATGGATAGTCTGAATAACGGGTAAGCCTCCTATGATCCATACATGGAGCGCCTAGGTCAATCCACTATCCCCCTTCTTGTGGAGTCCATCGCGGGATCCAACACGCCTACGCGTCACCAGGAAGGTTGCGCGCGGAACAAAGTATCGCTTAGGCTGGAGGAAATCCCCCTGTTAGAGTGAAGACCATGAAAAAACTCGCCGCCCTGGCTTCCCTGTTTCTTGCCTCGCTTGCCCCCCCCCAGCGTGCTCACGCCGAAAACTGGCAGGCCTGGCGCGGACCGCGCGGAGATGGAACCAGCGGTGAAAAAAACGCTCCGGTCAAATGGAACGGGAAGACGGGTGAAAACATCGCCTGGAAGACCGCCATCCCCGGGGCTGGACACGCCTCACCGATCATCTGGAACGACCGGATCTTCACGGTCAGCACCCTCGAGGACAAGGGAGAGCGGGTGCTGTTCTGTCTCAACCGTAACGATGGCTCCATCCGCTGGCGAAAGACGGTCTTCAAGGCCCCGCTCGAGACCATCCATCGGCTCAACAGCCGCGCCTCCAGCACTCCCTCCACCGATGGCAAGCTGGTCTACGCGACCTTCCTCAAGGTCGATGGCCGCACGGTCCCGGCGCCCAACGTCGGCTCCCCGCGTCCCATCACCCCCGGCACCATCCTCGTCGTCGCCTATGACCTCGATGGAAAGCCGCGGTGGAAGACGGAGGTCGGAGAGTTTATCAGCGCCCACGGCTTCAACACCTGCCCGGTCCTCTACAAGGATCTCGTCATCATCAACGGGGACCATGATGGAGACGCCTATATTGTCGCTCTTGAACGCGAAACCGGCAGGGAACGCTGGCGAATCGAGCGCGAAAACAAGACCCGCAGTTACGTCACCCCCATCATCCGTGAAATCGCCGGCCGCACCCAGATGGTGCTCTCCGGCAGCAAATCGGTCGCAAGCTACGATCCCTCCACCGGCAAGCGCCACTGGGTCATGGATGGACCGACAGAACAATTCGTGGCCTCGATGGTCTACAACGGCGAGTTTCTCTTCGTTACGGGCGGTTTTCCGCAGCGGCACATCCTGGCGATCCGTCCGGATGGAAAAGGCGACATCACGAAGACCCACATCGCCTGGAGAACCAACCGCGGCGCGGCCTACGTACCATCGCCGATCGTCGAGGGGCCCTACTTCCTCGTCGTTTCGGACAATGGCATCGCCAGCTGTTTCACGGCGAAGGATGGAAATCGGCTGTGGATGGAACGCCTTGGAGGAGGACACAGCGCGTCGACTGTTTCTGCGGGCGGACTGGTCTACTTCGTCTCCGACAAGGGCGTGACTACGGTGGTACGTCCGGGCGCGAAATTCGATGTGATCTCAAAAAACGAACTCGGCGAGCGCTGCTCAGCCTCTCCAGCCATCAGCTCCGGAACGATCTACATCCGCGGCCACAAGAATCTCTTCGCCATCAGGACCGCGGGAAAATGAGATTTTCAATATCCGCAAGCCCCATCGTCTTTCTGGTCATTCTCGCCAGCTGCGCTACGGCCGCGGAGGCCCAGGAGAAGATCCGCCAGCACACCTGGAGCGGAATCGAGCGCATCGTGGCGGTCGGCGATGTCCACGGCGACCACGGTCAGTTCCTGAAAACTCTCCTGGCGGCGAAGGTCATCGACAAAAAGGGCCGCTGGATCGGAGGTAAGACCCATCTCGTCCAGACCGGCGACCTCTTTGACCGGGGACCGGACTCGCGCAAAACCATGGACCTCCTGATGAAGCTCGAGGGTGAGGCGAAAAAAACCGGCGGACACGTGCACTGCCTCGCGGGCAACCACGAGGAGATGATCCTGCGGGGCGACTGGCGCTACGTGCACCC
>CAJWMA010000312.1 GCA_913042995.1 uncultured bacterium
GGGACGTGGTGGACGAGATGGCCTTCATCCACAACCTGGTCGGCAAGACAGGGGTACACAGCCAGGCGACCTATCTCCAGGCGACCGGCTTCCAGCGCCCGGGCTTTCCGGGAATGGGCTCCTGGGTCAGCTACGCGCTGGGGGCGATTAACGAGGACCTGCCTTCGTTTGTCGTGCTCCCCGACCACCGAGGCTACGGCTCCAACGGCCCCAAGAACTGGGGCTCTGCCTTCCTGCCCGCTGACGCTCAGGGTACAGAGATCTTTCCCCAGCGCGAGAACCCGATCAACGACATCGCGGCGCGGGCGGATTTTATTTCCGGAGCCGGGAACCGGGCGGGCCTCGACCTGATCAACAAGCTGAACCGCGGCTACCAGGGTCGCCGGCCGGGCGATTCTCGCCTGGATTCTCGCATTCGCTCCTACGAGCTGGCGGCCAGGATGCAGCTGAGCGCCCCCGAGGCGCTCGATATTTCGAAGGAGCCGAAAGAGATTCTCGAGCTCTATGGTCTGAACAAGGCGCGCAAGAAATACCCGGCCGAGATCAATGTTGATGAGGAGATAGAATATTTCGGCCGCAAATGCCTGGTGGCTCGTCGCCTGCTGGAGAGGGGCGTTCGTTTCGTGCAGATCTGGTCCGGCAACGACAACAGCTTTCCGCGCCGCAACTGGGACAGCCACGAGGACATCCCCCGCGACCATCGCCCGCTATCTCTGGGGATGGCGACCGGCGCTGCGGCCCTGATCAAGGATCTTCGGCGGCGGGGCCTCCTCGATGACACGATCATCCTCTGGACCACCGAGTTTGGCCGCATGCCGAGCACCCAGGGCAGCAAGGGCCGTGACCACAATCCCTATGTCTTCAGCAACTGGCTCTGCGGAGGCGGGATCAAGGGAGGGGTGACCCACGGCCCCAGCGACCAATGGGGCTACAAGCCGCTGGACCGGGAAAACCCCACCCAGGTCTACGATATCCACGCCACCATCCTGCACCTGCTTGGAATCGACCACGAGAAGCTTACGGTGCGCCACAACGGCATCGACCGCCGCCTGACCGATGTCCACGGCAAGGTGATTCGAGAGCTTCTTGCCTGAGGGGAAATTCATTTCTCTGAAACGGTAATGTAGATCTGCATCTCTCTCTTGCTGGACTATAATACCGCCAGTGCTTCGGGGCAGTTGTCCCGGGCCGTGTGACTTCCGTATTCAGAAAAGGTATCGCAGATGACTCCCGCCTCCGCCTGTGGCTCCTCCGGCATCGCGCAATCAACCCGGTTCCTTCTTCTTGCCGCACTCCTGGCGCTCTTTCCGGCCCTTTCCGCACGGGCCGAGCTGGGCTCCCCGACACTGAGAGACAAGATCATCGCGCAGCATGTCGCGGTCTATCTCGAGCGGGCCCACGTCAGGCGGTGGAAGCTTGATGATAAGCGGTCGGAGAGCATGTTCGACTCGTATCTCAGCGCGCTGGACCCGCAGCGGATGTATTTTACCGCGGCCGATGTTGAAGGCTTCCAGTCCAGCCGCCGCAAGATCGACGACTACATCAAGTCCGGCGATCTCGATTTCGCTTTCAAGGTAGGAGAGATCTTCCTGGTTCGAGTCGAAGAGTGTTCGAAACGGGTGAAGAAGCTTGTCGAGCAGGAGCAGGACTTCAGCGTCGATGAATATTTCCAGGTTGACCGAGCCGAAGCGGCTTATGCCTCCGGCGAGAAGGAGATCGCCGATCTGTGGCGCAAGAGAGTGAAGGTGCTGCTCCTGGAGAAGCTCGTCGATGGCAAGACGATGAAGGAGGCGGGCGATGAGGTCATCAAGCTCTACGAGAACTTCGCCGTCCGCATGGGAAAGACCGATGGCATGGAGTTGCTGCAGATCTTTCTGACCGCGGCGACCATGACCTATGATCCGCATACAACCTATATGTCGCCGGACACCCTCGAGAACTTCCAGATCAGCATGCGGCTCGAGCTCGAGGGGATTGGGGCCTCGCTGCAGTCGATCGATGGCTATACGGTGGTCAACCAGGTCATTCCCGGCGGCGCGGCGGCGCGCGATGGACGGCTGAAGCCGCAGGATAAGATTCTCGCGGTAGCCCAGGGAGACTCCAAGGACTTCGTGGACCTGCTGAACATGAAGCTCTCGGATGTCGTGAAGCTTATTCGCGGCAAGAAAGGCACGAGGGTCCAGCTCAAGATCCGGCATGCCGACAGCGAGGGTACCGAGCTGGTAGCTATCGTGCGGGCCAAGGTGGTTCTTGCCGACCGCGAGGCCCATGGCGAGGTGCTTGAGGTCAAGCGGGGAAAAGGCCTGCCCGCTCTCAAGGTCGGGGTTGTTGTCCTGCCCAGCTTCTACATGGACATGGCCGCCGCCGGGCGCGGCGTGAAGGACTTCAAGAGCACAACGCGCGATGTCTCGAGGATCATCAGGAAGTTCAAGGCGGACGGGATTGAGGCCGTGGTCATCGACCTGCGGATGAATGGAGGCGGAGCGTTGTCGGAGGCCATCGCGTTGACGGGCCTGTTTGTAGATACAGGCCCCGTGGTGCTCATCAAGCACCTGAGCGGAAAGGTCGACACGCGTAACGACAGCAAAAAAGGCGCCGACTGGTCGGGGCCGCTGGTGGTGTTGACCAGCAAGTTCAGCGCCAGCGCCAGTGAGATTTTTGCCGGAGCCCTGCAGGATTATAAGCGCGGGGTTATCGTGGGCGATCGAAGCACCCATGGCAAGGGAACCGTTCAGCAGCTCATGGACCTCTCTCGTGCCAGGGGAGGCGGCGAGCCGGGGAAGCTTGGAGCCTTGAAGATCACCCTCTCGCAATTCTACCGGCCATCGGGCAACAGCACGCAGAACAAGGGCGTGGTGCCGGACATCGAGCTGCCGGCGGTTTCGAGCCACATGGATGGCGAGGCCGAGCTCGATTTTTCGATCGAGTTCGACACGGTAGAGAAGGCCGAGCATTCGGACCTCGGGCTGGTTGATGAGAAGGTCCTGCGCCGGCTGAAGGAAAGATCCCGCAAGAGGAGAGGCTCTAACGAGGAGTTCTCCAAGGTCGAGAAGAGCATCGCCCGGTACCGGAAGATTCGCGATCGTAAGAAGATCCCGCTGGAGCGGTCTCGCTACGAGGCGGAGAAAAAGAGATTTGATCCGGATGACGCGAAGGAAGAAGAAAAAGACCCCAAGGATGCGGCCACCCCGCCCGATGACAACGAGATCAAGCGGGATTTCTATCTCGAGGAGGTTCTCTCGATCACGGCCGATTACGTCGCGGCGCTGAAACCCGCCAGCGCGGAGTCCTACAGGCGCCTGGCGAGGGCGGTTCTTCTGCTCGGGGATACGAAGCAGGGCCGCGCATTGATAGCGGAGGGACTTCGGAAGCACCCCGGGAGCCGGTCCCTGCAGAAGCTGAAGAAGGGTCCTGTAAAATAAAAAGCGAAGCCCGCCGGGACTTCGCCGTGGCCAGGGGCGGGCGGTCTTTGTCCCCGGCTTGTAACCGAGTATACCGATGAGAGCATTCGCGCGCGCCCCTGTGAGAGTTGACCCCGCCGGCGGGGGAACCGATGCTCCGCCTTTTTGCGTAGACCATGGCGGCAAGGTGGTCAATTTCGGCGTCAGGCGCCATGTCTTCGCCCGCGCCCAGCGCCTGGGGCCGGGAGAAGAGGTTCTGATCTATTCAGATGACCTTGGCGCCGGCATCCAGGCCCGCGGCGCCGCGGGTCTCCCCGCCGCCGGGCGCCTTGAGCTGCTGCAGGGGTTTGTCAGAAAATTGTTGCCGCCGGGAGAGTCGGTGCTGCTGGTGACCGGCTCCGAGGTGCCGCCCGGCAGCGGTCTTGGAGGCAGCGGGGCGCTTGGGGTCTCGGTGGTCGCGGCCCTCGACCAGCTCTTTGGCGTCTCCCGTTCGAAAGATGATACCGCGGCGGTCGCCAACGAGGTCGAACGGCAGGACCTCGGCTACCCGGGAGGAAGCCAGGATTCTTACGGCGCCGCCCGTGGGGGCCTGAACCTGCTTGAGTACCACCAGGGAGGCGGCATGACTCCCCGCAGCATAGAGGCCGCCGAAGAGATGATTCACGAGCTCGAGGACAGCTCTCTGCTGGTTTTCACCGGCGCGGCGCATGTCTCAGGTTCGATTCACGATGATATCAGGCGTTCTTATCACGAGCCGGGCTCGAAGACTCTCGAGGCGATGTTTGAGCTTCGCGGCGAAGCTGAGCGGATGGCCCAGGCGCTCGAGGCCGGGGACCTGGAGGGCTATGCCCGGGCGCTGGGGGG
>CAJWMA010000313.1 GCA_913042995.1 uncultured bacterium
GGCGGCGGAGGCCCGGTCGGTTTCCTTGCATTGGCCGGCCAGGCCTTTTGGCAGACCGCCGTGCTGGTCCCAGCCCGGATGGTAAAGCTGGATGAAGCGAACGCCGCGCTCCGCGAGCCGGCGGGCCATGAGGCAATTGGCGGCGAAGGTTCCCGGTTTTCGGGATTCCTCTCCGTATTCCTTGTAGATGTAGTCAGGCTCCGCCGCGAGGTTGGTAACCTCCGGAATCGAGGTCTGCATCTTGAAGGCCATCTCGTATTGGGAGATCCGAGCTTCTATCGCCGGGTCGGAGTTGTTCTTCAACTCGGCCTGGTGAAGATCCTTCAGGCGGTCGAGCATTCGCCGGCGGTTCGCGTTGTCGATGCCTGCGGGATTGTTGAGGTAGAGGACCGGGTCTTTGCCGGAGCGGAAACGGACACCCTGGTAACGCGATGCAAGGAAGCCGCTTCCCCATAGCCGGGTCAGGAGAGGCTGCCCTCCCTTGTTCTTCGTCACCAGTACGACAAAGGATGGCAGCTCAGCGTTCTCGGTTCCGAGCCCGTAGCTCAGCCAGGAGCCCATGCTGGGCCGGCCGGGAAATTGGGAGCCCGTCTGGAGATGGGTTACCGCCGGTCCGTGATTGATGGCCTCGGTATAGAGACTCTTCACGACGCAGATCTCATCGGCGATGCGGGATGTGTGGGGAAGCAGGTCACTCATCCAGGTGCCGCCCTGTCCATGCCGGGCGAACTTGAAGGGACTGCCGACCAGCGGCAGGCTTGCCTGGTTGCCGCTCATCGCGGTCAGGCGCTGTCCCTTGCGGATTTCATCCGGCAGCTCCTTGCCCTGCATCTTCTTGAGCATGGGCTTGTGATCGAAGAGGTCCATCTGGGATGGGCCGCCGCTCTGGAAGAGGTAGATGACGCGCTTGGCCCTGGGGGGAACGTGCGTGGTCGGAAGAACTCCGCCAAGGGAGCGTTGTTCATTCGCGCGCAACAGGTCGGTGAGGGCTATGGAGCCGAGTCCCATGCCGAAGCGGTCAAGGAAGCGCCTCCGGCTCATGCCCAGGGAGGAATCGTAGCCCGTACAGGTCTCAGGTTTCATGTTTTCATACTACCTTTTCATCACAGCTTCGTCGAAGTTCAAGAGAACATTCGCGACAGCCCCCGCGGCGGCCAGCCGGGCGGGAGCCAGCTCCTTGTCCGCGGCTGCATCGCCTGTTTTGAGGAACTTTTTAGCTTGTTCAGGATTCGCCTGGAAAAAATCGAGCTGTTCCCTGTAGAGCCGATTGAGGATCTTCTTTTCGCTATCGCCCGGCTTTCGGCCTGTCAGCATTCGGAACATCTCACCAAGCATGGCGGAGTTGTTTTCCGCGTGTTTTTTCAGGAGTCTCTGGCCGAGAATCCTTGCCGCCTCTACGAGCTGCGGGTCGTTCATCAGCACCAGGGCCTGCAGGGGCGAGGCGGTTCTCTCCCGTCTCACAGAGCAGACCTCGCGCTTGGAGGCATCCAGGGACATCATGACCGGTGCCGGGGCCGTGCGTTTCCAGAAGGTGTAGAGGCTGCGGCGGTAGAGCCCCTCTCCCTTGTCCCTCTTCAGAGGCTTGAAGGATACCGCGACCTCGTAGGGGCGCACTGGGGCGCCGCCGATCTTTCGTACAAGGAGCCCGCTGGAGGAGAGGGCGTTGTCGCGGATAACCTCCGCGGGGAGTCGGTAGCGGCGTCCCCTGGCCAGGAGGATGTTCTCAGGATCTTTCTCGGTCAGTGCCGGGGAGCTTCTCGAGTCCTGGCGGTAGGTCGCAGAGGTCACGATGGTTCGCAACAACTCTCGAATGTCCCAGCCGCTGTCGATGAAACGCAGCGAGAGCCAGTCAAGCAGGCCCGGGTGACTGGGAGATTGCCCCTGGCTGCCGAAGTCCTCGGTGGTTCTCACCAGGCCGCGGCCAAAGCACATTTGCCAGAGACGATTGACCATCACCCGCGAGGTCAGCGGATGTTCGGGCGCCGTAAGCCAGCGGGCGAGTCCGAGACGGTTGACCGCGCCTTGCTGTTTCATGGCCGGGAGGATGGCTGGCGTTCCGGCTTCCACGGGAGCGCCTGGCTTATTGTAGGCTCCCCGGATCAGCAGGTGGGTCTGGCGGACCTTGCCGGTCTCGCGCATGACCATAATCTCGGTGGTGCCGTTGATAATGTTGTTGTGAGCCTCTCGCAGGGAGCGGACCTGTTCCAGGTTCTTCTTCCAGGCGTCATCCGCTGTGTGGAGGTAGTACTCGCGGAGCTTTTCAACCAGCCTGGCGTCGAGAGAGGCTCTCGATTTTGCGAGGGCGTCCCGGAGGCTCTTGCCATCATGTACCTGGGCGATCTCAAGTGCTGAGAGCTGCCGGTTGAAGACCTGGAATTCGTCGAGTTCTCCTCCGGAAAAACCCTTGTCCCGGAAGCGGGCGCCGATGGTGATGCTCTTGCGCCCTCCGCCGCTGATGTTTTTAAAGAGATTGTCGCGCACGACCTCGCAGTCAGCGGGCACGCCATCGAGGAAGAGCCGGGCGCCATCCGCCCGGCTGGATCCATCGTAGGTGATTGCGACATGGACCCACTTGTTTACCGCGAAGGGAGCCCGGGTGCGGATGCGCAGGGCATTTCCTGGCCAGAAATGGATCAGGGAGAAGCTCAGCTTTCCTTTCTCGAGCAGCAGCTGGTAGCCGCGGCTGCCGGCGTCCGTCCACGCCTGCGAACGATGAAATACAATAGCCCGGTCCTTGACCTCCGGGGTTTTCATCCAGAGAGCGAGCGAGAAGGGGGCTGATCGTTTGAAGTTGCCCTGCTTGAGATGGTACTCGTCATCTCCACTGAGCCGGATGGCCTTGCCCGCGACCCCTGGTATGCTGGCGTTGGCGCCGCCTTTATGTCCCTCGAAGTCCTGGTGTTCGATTCGTCCGGGAATGGCCGGCTCAGCCGGTCTGGCGGCGAGCCATTTTTCGAAGTCGGGTTTCCTGGTAGCGGGGATCTTCGCAAGCTCTTCCTCCGCGCGGGTGATCTTTTCAGCGGCATCCGCGATCTTCTGCTTGTGGGCCTTTGGCGCGTACAGGAGGGTCGGGGTTGGCACAGAGCCCGTGAAATAGGCGTAGAGACCGAACTCGTCGATGTTGTTGAAGAAGGCGAAGAGCTTGTAATACTCGCGCTGGGTCAGGGGATCGTATTTGTGATCGTGGCAGCGCGCGCATTCAAAAGTCAATCCGAGGAACGCGGTGGCGAATGTGTGGGTCCGGTCAGCTACGTATTCAACCCGGAATTCTTCGGGCGTGCTGCCGCCCTCGACCTTCTGGGAATGGAGACGGTTGAAGGTCGTGGGGAGGATCTCTTCGTCTCCTGCCCCCGGGAGCAGGTCTCCCGCCAACTGGAGCTCGAGGAAGCGATCGTAGGAGATGCCCTCATTGAAGGCCTTCACCACCCAGTCCCTCCACGGCCACACGAATCGGTCCCGGTCCACCTGGTAGCCGTAGGTGTCCGAGTAGCGGGCGACATCGAGCCAGTCCGAGGCCATCCTCTCGCCATAGGATGCTGATGAGAGGAGCCGGTCGACCAGCTTCTCATAGGCTTCCGGCTGATCATCCTCGATGAAGGTGTCAATCTCGGAGAGGGTGGGGGGGAGCCCGGTCAGGTCAAGGGTAAGTCTGCGGATCAGCTTTTCCCGGCTGGCCTCGGGCGCGGGCTTGAGTCCCTCCTCATGCAGCCTGCTGCGGATAAAGTGGTCGATGGCGTTGCGCGCTCCGGTTGACTCAGCCAGGCCTGGGATGGGGATCTTCTCGAGTGAGCGAAAAGACCAATGTCCACTCCAGGCGCCTCCCTGTTCGATCCAGGAGCGGATCAGCTCCACCTCATTTTTTTTCAGCTGGAGCTTCGACTTTGGCGGCGGCATTCGCTCCCGGGACTTCTGTGCGGTGATCCTCTTGTAGAGTTCGCTTTCGCCAGGCTTGCCTCCGACGACGGGTCGGCCTCCATCGTGGTCGGAGTAGAGTCCGTCCTTCAGATCGAGGCGCAGGTCCGCCTTGCGTTTTTTCTCATCCGGTCCGTGGCAGGGATAGCAGTTGTTGGAGAGAATCGGGCGAATGTCACGGTTGAAGTCGATTTGTTTCGCCGGCGACTCGGCCCGGGATTCCGCCGGCAGCAGGCACCAGGCGATCAGGAGAAGGGTCGGAATTCGCATCTCTGGGTCGATCATGTGGTGATCTCTGTTGCAGGCAGGTAAATTTCCAGGACGCCTGGGGTCGAGCCAGGCTGACCGCACG
>CAJWMA010000314.1 GCA_913042995.1 uncultured bacterium
ACGATCGCCGGGGCTGGCGCTGGGGCTGGGGCTGGCGTTGGCGGAATGGACACAACCGACGCGAGAGCGGACCCTCCGGCTCCGCCAGGATCAACCTCAACCGGAGCCGCTCGGAGGCTTCCTACCGGGTCACCGTCAGGCGGCTAGAAGACTCCATCGCCTCGGTGCGCCTCATCCTGAATGATGGAACTGCCATCGAGCTCGATGGCCGCAGGGGGAGAATCGAGCTGGCTGAAGGCCAGGCCGAGGCGCTCAACGGCGCTGTCGTCGAGGTCTACACCGCCGAGGACGAGGGCGGTGAGGCGACGCTCGCTCTCTCCGGAGACGTCAACTCCTGCTACCCCCGCCTCGACGGGTGGCGCGCGCGGGTCGCCGAGAGGCGCGCCGGCAAGGGCAGCCTGAGAATCGATACCCGCCGCGATGACGAGCTGCCGCTCGGAGCCGCGGAAGCCACCGATCTCGAAGGAGCGGTCATCACCGTCACCAGCGAAGATGGAACCGTGGTGCTCAGCGGCACGATCGATGAGCTCAGAACCTTCGGACGAGACGATGAAGAGGATGATGGTGAGGCTCTCGAGGTTGTCGAGGAGATCGCCGAGGAAGGTGGAGGCGCGGCCTTCAAGCTCCTCGAACCCCACGATGCCAGCTTCGTCCGGGGCGACGCCAACGACGATGGCGTCGTGAACCTGAGCGACCCGATCCGGATCCTGTCGATGCTCTTCCAGGGCGGTGGAAACCTCTACTGCGAGGACTCCGCCGATGCCAATGACGATGGAGAGATCAACCTCACGGACCCGATCCTGATTCTTCAAACCCTCTTTGACGGCAACGTCGGCGGTATCAGCGCGCCCTATCCCTACCGGGGATTCGACCCGACCTCCGATGACATGCACTGCAAGGACTTCGAAGGTTGATCAACCCCTCTCCCTGGACTCGGGAGAAGATGTAATAAGAAGGCGCCCGGCAAACAGAACGTTTTCCGGGCGCCTTTTTGCTGCAGACCGAATTGGTAGAAATGGGATACACTCAGGAGCCTTCAAAACCTAAGATATCAACGGCACCGCGAACAGAGGCTCAGATGCATCTTCATAGCGACAACAGCAAATCTGCCGGGCTCCTGCTTCTCCTGCTGGTCTGCTGCGGATCTCTGTCCGCGGCCGAGGACGAGCTGCCTCCAGCCGCTCAGCACAAGGTCGATTTCGAGACAGAGATTCGTCCCCTCCTCAGCGGCACCTGCGAAACATGCCATGGCTCGAAAAAGCAAAAGGGCGGACTCAGGCTCGACCTGCGGTCCGCGGCGCTGAAGGGCGGCGACTCCGGTGCGGTCATTCTGCCCGGCAAGGGTGTCGAGAGCCGGCTCGTGCTGCTGGTGGCGGGCGCTGACAAGAAGCTCGTGATGCCGCCGCGCGGCAAACGGCTCACAGCGGCCCAGGTCGGCGTTCTGCGCGCCTGGATCGACCAGGGAGCCGCCTGGCCGGAAGATCCCGCCGCCTCCGGCCGAATCGAGAGCGATCACTGGTCCCTGAAGTCGGTCAAAAAACCCGTGCCGCCGAAGATCAAGGGCACGGACTGGGCGCGCAACCCCATCGATGCCTTCGTCTTCGCGAAGCTCCAGGAAAAAGGGCTCGAGCCGAGCCCCCTGGCCGACAAGGCGACCTTGATTCGACGGCTGAACTTCACCCTCCTGGGGCTACCGCCAGCCCCCGCCGAGGTGAAGGCCTTTGTCGAAGACAAGAGCCCTGATGCCTACTCCAACCTGGTCGAGAAGCTCCTTGCATCTCCGCACTACGGAGAGCACTGGGGACGCCACTGGCTGGACATCGCCCGTTACACCGAGAGCCAGGGCTTCGAATATGATCGGCTGAGAAACAACGCCTGGCACTATCGAGACTACGTGATCCGCAGCTTCAACTCCGACAAACCCTATGACCGCTTCATGATGGAGCAGGTCGCCGGAGATGTTCTCAAGCCGGTGATGTCCGACGGCATCATCGCCACCAGCATGCTTGTCTGCGGCCCCTACGACCAGGCCGGCAACAGCCAGCGAAACCAGACCCAGCGCATGAACACCCGGGAAGAGGAGATGGAGGACCTGGTGAGCTGCGTGACCCAGGGATTTCTCGGTATGACGGTCAACTGCGCCCGCTGCCACGCGCACAAATTCGACCCCATTCCGCAGACGGACTACTACCGTATCAAGTCGGTCTTCGATGGTGTCTTCCATGGAGAGCGCGACTTCGGCTCGCAGGCCGAACGAGAGGCGCGCCAGAAGAAGGTCGCCGCCCTCAACGCGAAGATCGCGGAGCTCGACAAGAAGGTCGCCGAGCTCGAAAAAGCGGCGCGCGAGCAGATCCATGCGCGCAAGGGAGACAAGAACCTGGAGGCTCCCGGCGGTCCCCGGCCGGTCGCCCTCTGGGACTTCGCCAGCGGCGGCCTGAAGGACCAGGTCGGCGCCATGCACGCGAAGCTGAACGGCTCGGCCCGGCTGGAGAACGGCCGCCTCATTCTCGACGGAAAGAATTCGTTCGCCTCGACGGCGGCCCTCGGAAAAGACGTCTCCGAAAAGACGCTCGAGGCCTGGGTCTACCTTTCGACCCTCGACCAGGGCGGCGGCGGCGTCATCACCCTGCAGAACAATAACGGAGAGCCCTTTGATTCGATCGTCTACGCCGAACGCGAGAAGCGCGCCTGGATGTCCGGCAGCAACGGCTTTGTCAGAACCAGGAACCTGGGGGGAACGGCGGAAAGCGCGAACGCCACCACGGCGGTCCACATGGCCATCGTCTACGGAGCCGACAACTCCATCAGCGTCTACAGAAATGGCGAGCTCTACGGGCAGAGCTACAGCCAGGGTAGCCGGATCACCTACCGTAAAGGCCAGGCCCAGGTGCTGTTCGGCCTGCGCCACAAGGGCGCGACACGCAATGGGCACCTGAAAGGAGAGCTCGAGCGGGCCGCCCTCTACGATCGGGCACTCTCCCGTAAAGAGATCCAGGCGTCCCTGGCCTCGCGAGGCCAGTTCATTCCCCTCGAGGCTGTCTTGAAGGAGCTCAACGAAGAACAGCGCGGCACGCGCGCGGCCCTGATCGCCGAGGCAGGGCGGATCCGAGGACAGATCAGCTCGATCCCCCGCGGAGGAGGTAAGACCTACGCCGGGCAGCGGCGCCAGCCGAAGCCGACCCAAAGGCTCATCAAGGGCAATGTCCGCGATCGAGCGGAGGTGGTTCGCCCTGGAGCTCTCTCG
Organism: uncultured bacterium; assembly: GCA_913042995.1. Classification (GTDB taxonomy): domain Bacteria; phylum Planctomycetota; class UBA8108; order UBA8108; family UBA8108; genus UBA8108. Next base: position 3,245 of record CAJWMA010000314.1, read on the forward strand.
GTCATCAGCGAGCCTTCAGGAGACTTCGGCCTGGCGGAAAACGCCCCGGAAGCCGAACGCCGGATTCACTTCGCGCGCTGGCTGGCGGATCCGAAAAACCCGCTGCCGGCGAGGGTCATGGTCAACCGGATCTGGCACTACCACTTCGGTCGCGGCATCGTGGGCTCGCCAAACGATTTCGGCTCCCTTGGAGAGCCCCCCACCCATCCGGCCCTGCTTGACTGGCTGGCGGCGACCTTTATCGAGAAGAACTGGCGGATCAAGGAGCTGCACCGCCTGATCGTTCACTCGAGCACCTGGCGCCAGGCGTCCACCTGGAACAAAAAATCTTCCGACCTTGATTCCGAGAGCCGTCTCCTGTGGCGTCATCCCCCCAAGAGACTTACGGCCGAGTCCATCAGGGACTCGATGCTTTCCATCAGCGGAAAGCTCAACACCCAGATGGGCGGGCCGAGCTACAGGCCCTTCACCATCTCGAGTTTCGGTTCATCCTTCTACAAGATCAAGGACCAGGAAGGTCCGCAGTTTGACCGTCGCAGCGTCTACCGCATGAACGTCAACTCGGGCAAGGATCCCCTGCTCGATGTGTTCGACTGCCCTGACCCTTCGGTCAAGGCTCCAAGGCGGCGCTCAACCACGACACCGCTGCAGGCGCTCTCGCTGATGAACAACTCGCTTGTTCAGCGGCTGGCGAAAAGCTTTGCCGCTCGTCTCCAGCAGGAAGCCGGAGAGACGAAGACCAGCTCCATCGAGCAGGCGTGGCTCTACGCCTTCGCGCGCAAGCCCACCGGGTCTGAGCGCGGACAATGTGAGGCCCTCGTAAAAGAGCACGGCCTCGAGACGGCCTGCTGGGTCATCTTTAACGCATCGGAGTTTCTCTATGTACGCTGAGCACGAAGCGGCAATGGAACAAGCCATCAACGACCCCATGTCGAGACGCCACTTCCTCTGGAAAAACGGGGTGGGCCTCGGCGGACTCGCTCTCACCTGTATGCTCCAGG
>CAJWMA010000315.1 GCA_913042995.1 uncultured bacterium
GCGGATAGGGACGGTTGGCCGCGCCGTTGTCGCCGGTGGCGATCACCAGCGTGTTCTTCGCCTGGCCGGTTCGCTCGAGCGTGTTGAGAATCTCACCCAGCATGTGATCGCCCTGGTAGACCCAGTCGGCGTATTTGCCCTCCTTGCCGGACAGCCCGCTTTTGCCGACATAGTCGGGCGCCGGAACGATGGGACTGTGCGGCGGACACATGGGAAAGTAGAGGAAGAACGGCTTCTTCTCTTTCGAGCGCTCCTCGATGTACTCGAGCGCCTTTGCGATCATCAGCGGCTGGTTCTCGATCCCCTTCACATTGGCCACCACCTGGTCCTGCTCGATGATCGAGCCAATATTGCGAGCGTGGGTGAAGCCGTAGAAATAGTCAAAACCGAGCGCGTTCGGTCCATCGGTGAGCTTCGCTCCGATGGGGAGCTTCTTTTCCTCGCCGGGTTTTCCGTCAACCCATTTCATACCGAGGTGCCACTTGCCGATACAGGCGGTGTGGTAGCCCTGCGCCTTGAGGAAAGAGGCCACCGTAAGACGGGTCTTCGGGATAATCGGGGGCGAGTAGGTCTTGAGGACTCCGAACTGGCCAATTCGAGCGGGATAGCGGCCGGTCAGCACTCCGTAGCGGGTTGGTGTGCAGTTGGCGGCCGCTGAGTGCGCATCGGTAAAACGTATGCCTTCCTTCGCCAGGCGGTCGATGTTCGGCGTCTTGAAGCTGGAGTCCGCACGATAGGACTTCGGCTGGCCGTAGCCCATATCATCGAAGAGAACGAAGACAATATTGGGCCTGTCAGCGGCGCTGAGTGATGAAGATGCGGCAAGAACCACCAGCAGAAGTGCTATTCGTTTTTTTGTCACGAGCTGCTTTCAATCACTCAGAACGGGATAACGAAAGGCCCATCTTGCTCTCGAAGTGACCCGAGTTCCACTTCATTCCTCAGCGCTCAGAAGGACCTGGCCCCATCGGTGAGCTTGTCGATGTTCTTACCGAGATCCTTGAGAACGCGGAGAACAGCGGCGGGGATCACGCCATCACCGGTGATCGGCACGTCGAAGGTAACAGCCCCGCCCTCGGCGTTGATGTGATCGACCCGGTCCCTGAGCGTCGCGAGGTCGAACCTGGACTCCTCCCCGGCCCCCCACCCCTTGCTGACGGGAAGAAGCAGGTGCCAGACAACCCCTTCGGGCGCGGGAAAATTCTTCGGCGTCAGGAGCTTGCCCTTTCCCTTCTTCGTTTTCTGGTTGAAGGAGTGGTTCTCTCCCGATGTGTAGGTCTGGTGGGGACAGAGCTTGCCGTTGGTGCACAAGGAGAGGATGGGATGAGCCCCGGCGTTGAAGGCCAGTTCGGCTGAGGGATTGCCCGATCGCACCGCGGCGACCCAGGTGTCGATGTTGTGCTTTTCTTTTTTCAGGCCCTCGTAGGCCTCCTTCATCTCCATCTTGTAGCCGTCAAACCACCAGCCGGATACCAGCTTGCCGTAACGCTTCGACCATTCACCGCAAACATCTCCCCAGTTTTTGAGGAAAACCGGGTTCGGCGCCTGGTTCTCGCTGCGAAGAAAGCCCTTCACCTTGCGGGGATGGGACAACGGATTGACCTTGGGGCCGGCCGGCTTACCGTTGATGCTAGGCAAGGTGTCGCCCATGGCCTTGATGATCTCGTAGTGGCGCATGGGAGCGCGGGCGGTCATGTAGATGATGAGCCGGATGTCACGCTTCTGGAGCTCCCGGCCGATCTCCAGGATGAGATCGCGCCGCGAGGTCCACACCCCGTTCTTCACTCCCAGGAGTTCTTCATAGGCGCTGTTGGGCGCGCAGTACTTCCCCCAGTGCTGGCCGATGACGAAGATTACGTGGCCGCAGCGGGTACTCTTGACCGCATCGGCGAAGCGGATGACATCGAATGAATCGACCGTCCTGTTGTAGGACTTCGAGTTGTGGTTCCTGAAAGCCTCGTAGTGGAACATCAACCCGAAGCCGGTCTTCTGCAGCCATCTTTCCTTTTCAGCCGCAGAAACAGCTGAGGCGGAAAGAAACAACAGCAGCAGGATGGCCACTTGAAATCGGCGCTTCATAATCAGTCTCCAGCTTCTATTGCCCATCGTTGTTTTACTTCGGCGGCGCGACAGCTCGCGCTCGTCCCTTCTCCTGCCAGTCCCTGTTCTTGAAGATTTCCCCATCGATAAATGGATAGCTGTCCCAGGGCGACTCGCCGCGGCGACGAGGATCACCGGTAAGGTCCAGGTAGGCGTCGAGGCGGGCAGCGAGCTTGCCCTTCACCCCGTCGAGCGCCTGGTCACCGGCGAGATTCTTCAGCTGGTGCGGATCGGAGTCCATATCGTAGAGCTCCTCGGCCGGCCGGCGTCCGAAGGAGAGAAGATAGTAGGGATGCACCCTGGAACTCATGAAATTTTTCAGAAGGAAGGACTTGGTCACCCCCGAATCCACATCACCGAAAAAGGTCCGGTTGGATGAATAGAAATCAGGATCCCCGGCGGGCCAGCGGCCGGGCTCATAGTTGCGGATATAGGCGTAGCGGTGGGTTCGGATCGAACGCATCGGGTAGCCCACCCCTCCGCGGCGGGCGATGACATGACGCTCGAACGCTGTAACGACAAAATCACGCGAGGGATCGACGAGACCCTCCTTTTCTGAGCGAAGGATATCGAGGAAGCTGCGGGCCGTCATCACTTCCGGCGCCTTGATCCCGGCCGCCTCGAGGAAGGTCGGCGCCAGGTCGGCCAGGTTGACGAAATCATCAAGGGTCCGCCCGGCAGGGACCTTGCCGGGCCAGCGTACCGCCAACGGCACACGGGTGCCGCTGTCGTAGAGGTTGCATTTCGACCGGGGCATCGGGTTGCCATGATCACCGGTCACCACGATCAGGGTATTCTCCAGCAGGCCGGCTTTATCGAGGGCCACCACCATGCGGCCGAGGTGGCGGTCAAAGTGTTCGATCTCCAGGCCATAATCGAGGAATTCTCCACGAATCTCCGGGATATCGGGCAGGCAGCCGGGCACCAGCGCGTCCGAGAGCTTCTTCCCCGCCTTCTTCCAACCGCCGATCTCGTAATTCTGATGCGGCTCGGTCGCCCCGTACCAGAAGAAGAAGGGCCTGGAGGTGTCGCGCCCGGCGAGAAACGCCTCGAAGTTCGCCGCGTAGTCCGTCCGGCCGATTCCCCGTGGAGCGCTCTTGAGCCGGATCGAATCCCACGCCTTGCCCATGATCTGTTCAGTCCCCGATGCGCGATACTTGCGCCCGTTATCCGGCTTGCCGTCCTTCGTCCTGTAACCCGACAACTTCCCGGGCCCCCAGGTCTTCCCGGTAGCGGCCAGCTCGTAGCCGGCCTCCTGGAGCTTGAGGGTGAAGAGAGTGAACTTCGAGTCCAGGATACCCATGAGGTTGCCCGCCCTCTCCAGCTCCCAGGTATTGCGGCCTGTCAGGATCGCGCTGCGCGAGGGCCCGCAGGAGGGCGCCGCCGCGTAGGCGTGACGAAAGAGAACTCCCTCCCGGGCGATCCGGTCAAAGGCCGGCGTCCTTGTTCCCTTGTCGCCGTAGGCGCCGCAGTGCATCCAGGACTGGTCGTCTGAAATAGCGAAGAGAACGTTCGGACGCTTCAGAGGCGCCGCGCGAACCTCCAGGCAACCCAGGAGAACCGGCAGTACAAGGCAGATTGTTGGGGTGGGTCTCATGTGTATTGTTTCGGTGCTGGCTTCAACAGCTCATTTTTTGCCGCCGTAGCGTCGTACCTTCACATCATTCTTCCGTGCGGGGCCAGGTGTACTGCGCCCACGGGTGATGAGCTCTTCAAGCAGTGCTTTCATCGCCTTGACGCGCCCGGGCTGGCTGGTGGCGAGGTTTTTCTTCTCGCCGAGATCGTCGGAGAGATTGTAGAGCTGGACGGGACCTCCGCTGCCGCCCTTTGTCCAGCCGCCGGAGCCCGGAGCCATGAGCAGCTTCCAGGGTCCCTTGCGCACCGACGGCACGCCGCGGATCGAGCAGCTGACCGAGTTTTCCCTCACCGGCTTATCCTCGCCCTTGAGCAATCCAAGCAGGCTGAAGCTGTCCTCGCCGGAGCCTTCAGCAAGCGGCTTACCGAGGATCTCGGCGAAGGTCGCCATCAGGTCGGCCTGGTGTACGAGCTGCCCGCTCACGCTGCCGGGCTTCACCACCCCCGGCCAGCGCACGATGAAGGGCACCCGGTGGCCGCCCTCCCAGGCGTCGGACTTGT
>CAJWMA010000316.1 GCA_913042995.1 uncultured bacterium
TAATAACGAAAAGATCGAGGAGTCCCCTGAAACCCTTTGTCCTGGTGTACTTGGTGTATCCATGCTCACGGTGCTTGTGTTCGATTTCCTGCTCGGATACCCGGTAGCCCTTCCAATGCGCCTGCAAAGGAAGGAACCGGTGAAATCCACCTGTCAACAGAAGGTCTTCGAGAACTCCCCGGCGAAAGACCTTCATACCGCAGTTGATATCATGCAGGCGAACCCCTCCAAGACGTCCCGCCAGGTTATTGAAGATCCTGGACCCATAGATCTTGAAGAGATCATCTTTTCGTTTACGCCGCCAACCCACCACGAGGTCGTAGCCCTGCTCAAGCTTCTCGACCAACCGGGGAAGCTCCGCCGGGTCATCCTGGAGGTCACCGTCCAGTGTCGCGACAAGACGGCCTCGGGCCCGCCGGAAGCCGGCGCCCAGGGCCTCTGATTTTCCATGGTTGCGATGAAAAGCGATGAGGCGCAGAGCTGGATCTTCCGCCAGCAAGCCGACCAGTTCATCCCGGGTGGAATCACGGCTGCCATCATCTACAAAGATGATTTCACAATCGCTCCCGAATGTGTCGCGAAGGCCCTGGTAGACCTGCCGCACGGTGTCGCCTTCATCGAGAACAGGTATGACGACACTGATCTCCGGAGTCTTCCGATCAACCGATTGCGAGGAGTGATTTTGTGTCATCTGTCGTGGGATCGCCGGAGGGCCGGGCTCAAACTTTGATGTCGAACTCCTGGCCGAGGTAATCAAGGAAGTCCCAGAAATTCTGGACCACCCGGGCGGGCTTGGAGTTGCTCTCTTCGTGATAATACTTTCCGCTTCTTCTCATTCGAACGGCGACCATGCCAATCGAATTGGGCGGGTCGATGTCGTGCAGAGGATTGTCTCCGACATACATACTCTCAGCCGGCCTGAGGTTCAGGTCACTGCAGGCGCGCTGATAGAGCTTGGGATTGGGTTTCGAGATGCCGAGTTGGTTGCTGATAAAAATCGCGTTGGGCGAAAGGAATTGTGTAACCCTCATCCTGACCAGCTTCTCAGCCTGCTTCACCTCCAGCCCCTCGCTGATCACTCCCAGAAGAAGGTCGGTCTTCGAGGAGAGCAATCGGAGCACCTCGATAGCATCTTCATACGGAGCCAGGCGCCTGGACTTGGTCTCGTGATAGGCCATCACCCCGGCAGCGACGATAATCGCCGGATTGATGCCCTTGTAATGCCGCCGCGGAGTCCGCAGGAGGAGCCGGTCGAAATGATGCTCATAGTTCGAACTGAACTCGTGGATCACCTCGTCAAGCTCTTCGCGAATCGCCTCCCGATCCAGGTCCAGGCCGGCATCTATCATCGAATCGATAGCCGCCGAACGCGCCAGCTCCGCGAATTCGCTCGTCGAGTAGAGCGTGTCATCTATGTCGAAAAAAATGGCTCGAAGCTTGGGCATGGATAAAGGGGTCCTTAGTTTTACCAATATATCGGAAGAAGCCGGTTAATACCTTAGAGCCCTGCAAGGAGAACCGGCAAATCTATCGCTAAAACCGTAATAAGTGCGTTCTGAAACGGCCAGAAACAAAAAAAACCCGTTGATCAAGGATAGGTACTCCTTGATCAACGGGCCACCCCGGAAGGTAAGCGATTACCTTCTCAGGGATTAAACTTCTTCTCTTCAGCGCCGCGGAGATCGACAATTCTCGCGGTAAGGAGAATCACCAGGCTTCGACGCTCGTCGAGCGTAGCTTTCCTGCGGGCCAGATTCTTCAAGAGAGGAATCTTTCCGAGCAGAGGCAGGTAAGACTCGAACTTGCGGTCGTTGAGACTCCTGAAACCGCCAAGCAGCACGGTACCACCGTTGGGCACCGTCACCGAGGTGAAGGACTGCTGCAGGGAAATCTCAGGAATGCCGATCGGCACCTGGGTAGCGACGCTCGTAAAGCTACCGAGGCTGATCTGGATCGTCGAGATGACGCCGCCGATCAGGGTAGCGAGAGTCGGACGAACATCGAGAGTGATGTACTTCTTGTCGTGCGAGATCGTGGGATCGACATCAAGAATCACACCTTCCTGGAAGGTCTGCACGACAGGGTCAGCGACCTCGATGATCGCGAACCCGGTACCACCACTGACCAGCTCATAATCGGAAATATAGGCGCGCTGGGTAACAACTGAAACATATACACGCTCATTATTGTGAGCGGTAACGATCGGAGCGGTAAGCTCGCGAATGTTCTGCTGCTCCTGGACCGCGCGAATAATGACGTTGACCTGGAAAGGTTCAATCCAGGTCGCCTGGAAGGTACCGCCGCCAATACCACTGCCGGCTGTGAGCCTCTCACCGGTGATCACTCCGGTGAATCCGTCCACGATATGCTGAACACGACCGGCCCAGCGCTCGAGACCCTGGACAAGGAACACGTCGGCAGGAACCCCATCGGGACCCTCGACGATACCCAGGTCATTTCCGCCCTGGGCAACGTTGAGAACGCCGGCATGCGGAGTACCGAGGTTGTTCACAGCTCCGAGGCTGCGGGAATCGACACCGATATCTTCAAGGAAATCATCGTGGATATCGATAAAGCGCGCCTCGATGACGACATACAGGTCGGAATCTTCACGCAGGTTTCCGAGGACGTCGAGCACCTTCCTGTGCAGGTCCCTGGTCGCGTTAACCAGGAGCTGGCTGCGCTGGTGCTCAATGCTGTTGACCTCGCCATCCCATACGTCGTCTCCTCCCGTGCTCTCCATGATGAGTTCGATGAGACCCTCAGGATCGAGATCCTCTTCTTCCTCGAAGCTGTCATCTGTGAATTCAATCGGAGCATCCGAGTCATCCGACGAGCTCTTGAGACGGATCTCAGGAGAAGCGAAGTCTCGGATCTTCATCAAGAGATCGGAAACATTGTAGACCTCGAACTCGGTCGGTTCGCTGGCCTCATCCGCGCTCGTGATAACGAGCGTGTTTTCCTGGAAGGTAAGTCCAAGCTCCTTGGAAGACAGGATAAGCTTCAGGGCGCTCATCGCGGTCAGCTGGTTGATCGTCTGAGAGACCTGGAGAGCCTCGTCATCGGGATCTACCGCCGGATCGATGAGGATATTAATTCCAACTACTGTGCGGAAGTGATCAATCACATCGCGAAGCGGGGAATCCTCGAAGCTGACGTCAATCTTGGTTGTCTCCAGGGCCGTCTTGATCTTTTTGATCGGCTCAGGATCTTCTATACGACGAACCTCCATACGCTCCTGGCGAAGACGAACCCTCTGCCAGTACTCATCCTCGGGGAAGACAAAGATATCCTCGTAGGGCGTAGTTCCCTCGACAAAATTCCTGTCGAGAACCTTCCGAGCCGCGATGCGATCCTGGATGATCTTCAGCTCGCGCTCCTTGAGCAGACGTTCGTTGGCGCTTCTCAGCCAGAAGGAAGCAACCTTGTTCTCAGGCTCCTGCTTGAGAACGGTCTCACAGATCTCGACGACCTTGCGATACTCACTCTGGCGAATCGACTGAAGAGCCTTGCGCAGCAGGTCCTGGACCTGCTCTTGACGACGGATACGCTCCTCGTCAAGCTCGTTGCTGGCGATAGCGGTAGCCTGATTCAGCTGGGCATCCTGCCGGGCACGCTCTACATCGCGCTTGCTCTTGCGAATGGTATCCAGCAGGCTGCGGACCTCCTTGCGAAGATCTTCACCGGCGTGTTCGGGATCAAGGGCGATATTATCCGCGGCAAGGGAAGCGTACCTGAGGGCATCTTCAACCTTTCGATCCGCGAGGGCCTTGCGGGCCTTGTCAAGACTCAGGTTGATCTCAGCAAGGTACTGGTCCTTACGAACCTTCTCCCGCGCGAAGAGATCGTCGGCCAGTGACTCCGCTTCACCGGGACGCTCGTTGAGCATAAAACGCGCCTTGTCGAGCTTCTTCTGATTCTCAGGAGTCGCGTGACTCTTGACAGCCTGGAGATAGAACTCGGAAGCTTCGACATAACGACCACGCTGCATCGCCTCATCTCCACGCTTGGAGTAGTAGCTGGAGGCCGCCTTCTGTCCATCACGGGACTTGCGCAGCTCTTCGAGTACCTGCTTGGCAGACAGCTTCCCAGCGGGAGCCGGCTTTTCTTCGGGAGCAGGCGCGGCCACTTCGGGCTCGGCAGGCTTCTCGGGAGCAGGCTCGGCCACCTCGGGCTCGGCAGGCTCCTCGGGAGCAGGCTCAGCCACCTCGGGCTCGGCAGGCT
>CAJWMA010000317.1 GCA_913042995.1 uncultured bacterium
CCTCAGCGCCCTGAGTATCAAGACGCTTCCGGGGAGAGAGGAAAACCCCTTCGGGCTGCCGGAGTCCATCAAGGGCCGCAGACTGCCGCTGGCAAGGTGGATCGTGCATCCTGACAACGGGCTGACATGGCGAACGGTGGTCAACCGAGTCTGGAGCTACCACTTCGGCCGCGGCCTTGCCGGAAACCCCAACAATCTCGGAGCCTCCGGAAAGAAACCGGCGCACCCGGAACTGCTCGACTGGCTGGCCCGGACCTTCCAGAAAAACGGCGGCTCGTTCAAAAAACTCCACAGGCTGATCATGATGTCACGCGTCTACCGCCAGGCAAGCCATCATCCCGGGATCGACAAACTGCGGGAAAAGGATCCCGGCAACTTGCTGATGGCCGTCTTCGAGCCACGACGCCTCTCTGCCGAGGAATTGCGAGACTCCATGCTGGCGATCTCAGGAGAGCTGAACAGTACCCGGGGAGGACTGCCGATATTCCCCGAGATCAACATGGAGGTGGCCCTGTCACCGCGCATGATCCAGTTCTCCCTCGCCCCGGCCTACCAGGCATCTCCGGTTCCCTCCGAACGCAACCGCCGGTCGATCTACGCCTACCGCACCCGCGGCCTGCGCGACCCCCTGATGGAGGTATTCAACAAGCCCGGCTCGGCCGAGTCCTGCGAGGCCCGTGACTCAGCCGCCGTCACCCCGCAGGTGTTCACCCTGATGAACAGCTCCGGCGCCACCCTCCGGTCCATCGCCATGGCACTGCATCTGCGAAAACAGGACAAGGAGATCCACAATCAGATCGCACGGGCTTTCCGTCTCACCTTTGGCCGTTTTCCGGACAAGGAGGAGAAAGAAGCGCTGCGAAAGCACTATCACGAAATGGTTCAGTACCATCGCGGGGTCAAGCCCAGGCGGGCGCCTTACCCGACCACGATCACCCGCTCGCTGGTCGAGGAATTCTCCGGCGACCCCTTCGAGTACACGGAGAAGCTGACCAGCCACGCCAACTACACCTACGATAAAACCGCCGCGGATGTCTCTCCTGAAACCCGGGCCCTTGCCGACATTTGCCTAGTGCTGCTCAACTCCAACGAATTTATCTATGTCTACTGACATGAAAAGACCGCCTCTTCACACCGCCAGCTTCCGACGTCGTGACTTCCTCTACGGACTGGGGGCTTCGCTCGGCTCGGTCGCCTTTTCTGATCTGATCGCCCGCGCAGAGAACGCCGGCCCCCTCGCTCCCAGGGAGCCACACCATGAGCCGAAGGCCAAGGCGGTCATCATGCTCTTCATGGAGGGTGGGCCCAGCCATCTCGACACCTTCGATCCGAAACCAAAACTTGCCGACCTGCACCTGAAAGGCTTCTTCAACGCCGATGACAAGCTCTCCGGCATGGGCAGCGGCGCGCGCTTCTACGTAAAGAGCCCCTATACTTTCCGCAAGGTCGGGAAAAACGGGGTCAGCATGTCCGAACACTTCCGGCACATGGCAGAGCCAGCGGTTGCCGACGAGCTCTGTGTCTACCATGGCTGCCAGGCGGAATCGGTCAGCCACCCCACAGCGCTCTACCACATGAACACCGGTAACCGCTTCGGAGGAGATCCCGCGGTTGGGGCCTGGGCGAATTACGGCCTCGGCTCGATCAACCAGGATCTGCCGGGCTACGTGGTGATGTCGGAGCTGGCCGATCCGCAGGGAGGCAGCGGCAACTGGAGCAATGGTTTCCTGCCCGCCCACTACCAGGGCACCCAGTTGCGGTCGGAGGGCTCGCCGATCCTCGACCTCGCCCCGCCGGCCTGGAAAACCCGAGAACACCAGCGCAGCAATCTCAACATCCTGAAAAAGCTGAACCAGTCCCACCTCGAGAACCATCCCCAGCACAGGGACCTCGCCGCGCGCATGGAAAACTACGAGTTGGCCTACCGCATGCAGATGGAGGTCCCCGGAATCCTCGACATCGGGAAAGAGTCAAAGAAGACCCGTGAGCTCTACGGCCTCGATGACAAGGAGACGGAGCCCTTCGGCCGCAAGTGCCTGCTCGCTCGCCGCCTGGTCGAAAAGGGCGTGCGTTTCATCCAGATCTTCTCCGGTGGCTGGGATTCACACGATTTCATAAAACGTGCCCACCGCCAACGCATCTACTCGATAGACAAACCAATCGCGGCGCTTATCCGTGACCTCCGCCAACGCGACCTGCTCGATGAAACCCTGGTGATGTGGACTGGCGAGTTCGGCCGCACCCCGGACAACAATCGGCGCGGCGGGGAGGTCGCCCTTGGCCGGGACCACAATGCCAATGCCATGGCGATGTTCTTCGCCGGCGGCGGCACCAGGCCGGGGCAGGTCGGCGCTACCGATGAGATCGGCAATGCCGCGGCCGAGGTGGCCCATCCCATCCGGGATGTCCACGTCACCCTGCTGCACCTGCTCGGGCTCGATGACAACAAGCTCACCTACTTCCATGGCGGGCGCTACAAGCAGTTGAGCCAGTTCGGGGGCCAGGTGATCAAGGAGATCATCGGATGAGCACCAGGGCGCTCTTCATGGTGGCGGCACCCCTGCTGCTTGCCGCTCTGCTTTCCCGCTCATCCGACGCGCTCGACAACAAAAAGAAGGTAAAGCATCCCCAGCAATGGGAATACCTCGACAACGGAATCGTCCGTATCGGCATCGACAAATCGCGGGGCGCCTGCATCGGCTATTTCGCCGAGAGCAAAACCAGGCGCAACCTGCTGAACAACTACGACGAGGGCCGCTTCATCCAGCAGTCCTACTACGGCCGCCCCGATGGATCGAAGTGGAACGGCAAGCCCTGGGTCTACAATCCCGTCCAGGGCGGCCACTCCAAGGGGAAGAGATCCCGACTGCTGAAGTTTACCCGGGACCAGGACAAGAAAACGATCTCGGCCCGGGTCGAGCCCCTCAGTTGGGCCAGCGGCGTCGCCTGCCCGGAGGCCCTGATGGGCGTTACGATCTCGCTCGAGGGCCCGCTGGCACGGGTCCGCTTCCGCATGGACTATACAGGTAAGGACCAGTCGTCCGTCCACGACCAGGAGATGCCGGCTGTTTTCACAGACGCAGAGCTTCCCAACCTGGTCTATTCAGAAAACGGTAAGCTGAAACGCCGGGTTCCCGGGTGGCCGAACGAGCGCGGGAAGGCCACAGAAAACTGGGTAGCCTACCTCGACGACAAAGACTGGGGAATCGGGATCTGCACACCGGGTACGGAGACCTTTACCTGCTACCGTTTCAAGGGAGATGGGAAAACGGGACCGCTCGGCTCCGCCTGCTCCTACGTCGCTCCCCTGCGAAGGTTCTCCCTGCAAAAAGGCCTGGTCGTCGATTACGAGGTATTCCTGACCATTGGATCGCTTGGAGAAATCCGCAAGCGCTTCGCCTCGCTCAAATCCCAGCCTCAAAAAAAACAGCGGCGGGAATAAATAAGGAGCGGCCATGAGCCGGGGATCGAAAATTTCCCTTCTGCTGGGACTCACGGGGCTCGCCCTGACAGGCCTGTTCCTCTTCGGGGTTTTCCTGTCAGGAGAAGAGCTGGCAGCTGTCGACATCTGGAAACAGGGCGAGTCCATGCCAGCCAAGGAGGTTCTCGCCTGGAGGAAAAACCCGGAGGCCTACGCGGCACACTCGATGGAGATCACGCCCGAGATGAACCCTGTCGCCATTTCGATCGCCCACTGGAGCCAGTCGGCAGGTTTTCCGCGCTCCAGTAAATTCACCCTCACGGTCGAGGATTCAACCGGTCGACCCGTTTTAAATAAAGAGCTCGGGCTCTCGCAGAAAAAAAACGAAGGCGGTTCAGGAACGCCCATCTTCGAGTGGGCATCTGACACCCCCGTTATCAGTCTCCTGAACGACTATCTCGAGGTCATCGAAGCCGGCACCTACACCTTTCGCCTCATCCCGGGTGAGGCCCAGGCGGGAAACCACACCAGGCTGCAGCTGCGGTTGCGCAAGCAAGCCTCCCGCCCACGATGGTGGATGATCATCGCCGGATTCCCGCTGGTGTTTCTCGCTGTCGGCACCTTCATGCTCTCCACCCTGGCACGGATGAATAGAGGCCTCAAAGACCGGCGAGGGTCGAAAAGAAAAGGATGAGATCTACTCCAGGCACAGGACCTCGCCCGAGAGGGTGCTCAGAAAGACCCGGCCCGAGGCGATCGCAAGCCCGTCCCACATGGGCGGCGGAACCTGGCGCGCGGTAA
>CAJWMA010000318.1 GCA_913042995.1 uncultured bacterium
GGCCGGCTCCCTGGCTGGCCGGTCAGAGGCAGCGCGGGTTATTTTCTCAGCGCTTCGTGTACGCGGCCCACCATCTCCGGGCTCGGAGCGAGGGTCTGGTCGCCTTCCTCTTTCCATTTTGATGGGCAGCCTTCGTCGGTCTTCTTCGCCAGGTAGAGGTTGGCCTTGAACTTCCGCATGAGCTCATCGATGTTGCGGCCCATGTTGAGGAAGTTCACCTCGGCATTCATCAATGTGCCTTCGGGATTGATCAGGAAGGTGCCGCGAAGCGCCAGCCCGGCATCATCCAGGTAAACGCCGAAGGTCTTCGCCAGGGCGCCGGTCGTGTCGGCGGCCATCGAGTAGCGCACATCGGCCAGCTCTTTTTCTTCCCGCTGCCACGCGAGGTGCGTGAACTGGGTGTCTGTGCTGACGGTGACGATGTCGCAGCCCATCTTCTTGAAGCGGTCTTGCTGCTCTGCCAGAGCAGCGAATTCGGTTGCTCACACGAAGGTGAAGTCGGCGGGATAGAAAAAGAGGCAGGTCCAGCGGCCTTCTTCTTTCTGCTTGGCCAGGCTGACCTCTCCAAAATCACCGCTCTCGGCTTCAAAGGTTGTCAGCGTAAAATCCGGTACAGGCATTCCTACTTGCAGTTCACTCATCTCAGCTCCTAATCGTTACTGTAAATTCGTGGGGATATCATACGTGGGAGACCGTTGAGGTCAATGGACTGTGCCTCGCGACCCTGGCAAAAGAATGCTTCTACCATGCCTCCGCGAGTCCTTCAAGGCGGAGAGCCCGGGTCTTCAGGAGGGAGCGAGATGAACACATCGGCTCCATCCACCCTGACATCGAAGGTGGGAACCTCCCCGTAGGCGGGCATCCGGCAGATCGAGCCGTCGCGGATGTCGAAGCGGGCTCCATGGCGGGGGCACTCCAGCTCGTAGCCATACAGGCAGCCGCTGGCCAGGGGGCCATCGTCGTGGGTGCAGCGATCCTCGAGAGCGTAGACCTCCCCGTCTACCTTGCAGACAGCGATATAGAGCTCGCCAACCTGGTAGACCCGCGGCTTACCCTCAGGCAGCTCATCGATAGCGGCGATACGGATTCCCGGAGAGTTCATTTCTTTCAATGTGTTGAGAGCCTGCCCGCCTAGGCCTGGTTTTTTACCTCTGGAATAGCCGAGGCGTGGTGCAGAACGAGCCGCCATCCATCCTCTGTCTTGAGGAAAATATTGGTCGCGGCCGCGGCTACGTTGGAGACTCCGGAGGTGCTCAGATGGAGGATGTTCTCGGTGCAGGTGACCCAGGCGGTACGGTTTTCGATCCGGACGCCGGTGTCGGCGAGCTCGAACCGTATGTTCTGCGTACCCTTGAAGATCTGTTCCCAGCTGTCCCGGATAACCTCCCAGCCTGTGAGCATGGGGCCGCCGGGATGGACACAGGTCACCCACTCGGCATCGTGCCAGACCTTTTCCATACGGTCGAGATTGAGCGCCTCAAGTGACCGATAGAATTCCTCGTTGATAGCGATGACGTCATTTCCGGGAAGCTCTTCCAGCTCTTCTCCATCGGAGCTCCAGCTTTCCGGAGCTTCCTCATCCGGCCAGGGCTCCTCCTCTGGAAGATCTTCGTCGCCAGGCAGAGTGTTCATGACTTCATACTGCATGCCTGCGCGCCGCTTGACAAGCTTCGCTCCGGGTGAGTCGCGGACATTCTTTTCCCGTCTTGCAAAAAAGCCCGAAAGAATCTCTCCTGCGAGGGCGAATGGAATTAAAATAACTACTCGAAGTAAGGTTGCCCGGAACGTCCCGGACAATGGGTTTCATCCCAGGCGAGGCGTTCGATATCCGGAGAGAGGTAGATGAGTTGAATTTCAAGAGAGCCCTCCGTATTTGCTTTCCGTCAGTGTTCCTGGGTCTGCTGGCCCTGCCGGTCTTTTCCGATTCTCCCGATGAGATTCTCTCCCCGATGCTGGATCGGCTCGACAAGGGAGGCGCGTCGGCCTACAGCTACGTGCTGCGCCAGTACAATCGGGTAGAGTCCGGCAAGCGCCTTGATGTCTTCGAGCGCTACGAGGTTCACCAGAGACTCCTGAAGGCCCTTCGTGCCCGGGTCGACAAGGACCTGCTCGCCGTTGTTCGCGGGCTGGTCAAGAAGAAGCAGGCCTCGGTTTTTCCTTCGCAGGTCGTGGGTCTCAAGGCCTTTGCCGGCGCCGCCGGGGGGGGCGTCGGGAGGGCCGATGTCGTGAAGCTCTACAGCGACTACACCAGGAGCAAGGAGCGCGGTCTCCAGACCTGGTCGGTCAGGCTGCTGGTCGACAGCGGCTGGCCCGAGGGAATTGACGCCCTGATCGTGCGTCTCAGAGAAGAAGAGGACGCCGGCCGGCACCTTGAGGATCTCGCCAGCGTGATCCAGAGCGAGCTCTACAGGGCGCTGGGCGCCGCGGCGATCGGTGATGCCGGGGCGGTGAAGAAGCGCTGGGAGAATATGGGCAGGAAGCTGCCGGATAAGCCGAACTACGCTCCGGATGCCGCGAGCGGCGGCGGCCGGACGGTCTTCTTCGGTGACCGTATCGCCCTTCGATCGATATTCTGTATCGACATTTCTTCCAGCATGAAGGGCCAGGTCAAGATGCCGGGTAAGGGTAATTCTCCCAAGGTCGATATCGTCAAGGGAGAGCTGGCGAAGGCGGTCGGCGGCCTGAGCCGCGAGAGCCTCTTTACCATCATTCCCTACGACGGAACTGCCACGACCTGGCGCGGCCGGGGGCAATTGCAGCCGGGCACCCGGACCAACGTGCTTGCGGCCGAGGGCTTCGCAAGGAGTCTCCAGACCGGCAGCGGCACCAACATCCACGATTCGCTGGCGCTGGCCCTGAAGGTCAAGGGCGTCGAGACGATCTACCTGCTCTCCGATGGCGCCCCCTCGCGCGGGGGAGGCCCTGCCGAGATCAAGAAGAGGGTCGCCGCGATGAACTACCTCCTCGGAGTGCGGGTGGTGACCTACGGCTTTACCGGCTCCGATGAGAAGCTCATGAAGGACCTCGCCGGCAGGAACTGGGGCTGGTACCGGGCTCTCAACAAGAGCAAGAAGAAGTAAAACCCGGAAACGAAAAAAGGGAAGAGCCGCTCCTGCGACCCTTCCCTTTTTTATTCTCACGGAATCCGCGGGAATTTATTCCTGTTTCTTCGGCTTGGCGGGCGCCTTCGGCCCCGGCGCGTCGCCTCCGGCCTTTTCAGCCTGTGCCTTGAGCCCCTTGAGAATGTTGGGGATCTGCTTGCCGATCTGGGTTTCGGGAGCGAGTGCCTGGGCGACCTCCAGCGCTGCGATAGCGCCCTTGAGATCCGTGCCCTTGCTTTTCATGAAGACCGCTCTCGCCTTGAGGAAGGCGACCTTCTGCATGGTTCCTTTCTGGCTGCCTTTCTTGGCGAGAAAGTCATCGGCTCCCTTGATGGCCTCATCGAATTTCCCGGTCTGGAGTTTCTTGTTGAGCTCTTCGAGGGTGAAGCGCTCTTCGTATTTACTCCTGAGCCCGGCCTTGTTCTCGCTGTCGAGCTTGATGATCTGGGCGACGATGTCGCCGTAGACGCTCATGACCGGGATGCCGCCGGTTGTTTCAATCTTGCTGAGAGCCTGGTCGAGGAGCTTCGCCTTCTCGATGCCATCCTTCGCCTTCGCGGCCGCGGCGAAGCTCTTGTCGCGCTCTACCTTCGCGGCGCGCTTTTCACCCAGGTGGGAGATGTATTTCTCCGGCCCCCCGGGCTGATAGCCGGTCTTGGCGTAGGCTTTGCCGGTGGCATCGGTCAACATGATGGTCGGGTAGCCCTGGATCGCGAACTCGTTCTTCAGCTTTTCATTCTGGGCCTTGAGCTTGGGCTCGAGCTGCTTCGAGCGGGGATAATCAAGCTCGAGCAGGACGAAGTGCTTCGGAGCTTCCTTCTTGAAGGTCTCCTGGCTGAACACCTCTTTTTTCAGCCGGATGCACCAGCCGCACCAGTCCGAGCCGGTGAAGTCCATCAGGATGTCCTTGCCTTCCTTGGCCGCCTGCTTCTTGGCCGCCTCGTAGTCGGTAAGCCAGCCCTCCGCCGCCTGCAGTACGGAGCCTGCGGAAAGGAAAAAGAGAGCGACAAGGGTGTATACCACGGTGTTTCGTGACATGAATGTACTCCAGAAACGTTGGTTTAAGGGTTGTTCGGCTACCTGACTGCCCCGGGTCGCCGGGA
>CAJWMA010000319.1 GCA_913042995.1 uncultured bacterium
CGAGCTCATCGTCAAGCACGAGAACCACCAGCCGACCGGAGCCTTCAAGGTCAGAGGGGGCATCAACCTCCTCAGCCGTCTCAGCGAGGAAGACCGGCAGCGTGGAGTCATCTCTGCCTCGACCGGCAATCACGGCCAGTCGATAGCCTACGCCGCGCGGCTCTTCCAAACGCGCGCCATCATCACCGTACCCGAGGGAGCCAATCCCTCGAAGGTAGATTCGATGCGCGCGCTGGGCGCCGAGGTTGTCTTCCACGGCGAAAATTTTGACGACGCTCGTGAAGAGGTTGAACGCCGCAGCGCCGCCGAAGGTCTTCGCTATATTCACTCAGCCAACGAGCCTCTCCTGATCGCCGGGGTCGCGACCTGTACACTCGAGATCATCGAGGAGCAACCGGACCTCGACGCGCTGATCGTTCCGATCGGAGGAGGAACCGGGGCCGCGGGAGCGGGGCTCGTGCTCGAAAGCATGAGCCCGAAAACAGAGCTGATCGGAGTCCAGGCCGAGGAGGCGCCCGCGGCCTGTCTCTCCTGGCAACAGGGAGACCTGGTCGAGGCGCCGATGGCGACGAAGGCGGAGGGACTGGCCACCCGCTGCGCCTTCGAGCTGACCCAGGATCTGCTCAGGAAACACCTCGACGACTTTGTCCTCGTCAGCGAGGAAGAGATGAACGAGGCCGTGAGAATCCTGATAAAGAAGACTCGCAACCTTGCCGAACCTTCGGGAGCCGCGGCGCTCGCGGCGGCCCTGAAGCTCAGGGACAGGCTGGCCGGGAAGAAAACCGCCGTGATGTTCAGCGGCGGTAACATCTCAACCGCGCAGCTGCGCGAGATACTGAGCGCGACCTGAATCGTCGAGCGACCAGGAAGAAGCTGGCGCGAAGTTCCCCAGGGATCAGGAAATCAATTCCGGCCGCGGCCGCGGCCGCCGAAACGTCCACGGCCATCATCCCGCCCGCGACCATCGTCTTCGCCTTCCCGGCGTCGATCGTCGTCGTCGTCGTCATCATCAGCGGCGGTAGCGTCGCCGTATTCCACAGTGCTGGAATCGATCTCGATGGTCTGAACCGAACACTGCTGGCCGGCATTGATGGAGATGAAAAGGTAGGAGGTCTGCTCCGGGTTCACCTCACCGTAGTAGCTCTGGTATTCGCCGGCCTTCCACTTAACGGGCTTGCCATTAATCGAAAAGCTGAGGCTCTTACCCACGCGCTCGATCCGAACACGGTTCCAGCCGGACTTCAGCTCGACCTCGAGGCGTTTGGAGCGCATGTCATCAGAGGTGAGACCCACGCAGCGCCCTCCCGACACGTTGACCGTCGCCGAGAAGTCGCCCCTGAGCAGTCTCTTTGAGCTCAGCAGCGCGTAGCGCCAGATCCCTGAGGTATTCTTGGCGGCCAGGGCCTCCCCCCGGCGAGCGAGCGAGAGCTTCTCGAGCGGGTGCCGCTTCCAGCGCCTGTCCTGGTAGCAGAGAACCTGCAATTCCGAAAGCTTGACTCCACGGATGGTCCCAATTTCCTTTTCGATCTCAGCGAGCCTCTTCTGGATCCGAACCTGGCTCAGCCCCTCGAGACCGGCAAGAAGCTTGCCGTACCAATAGGCCGCCCTCATCAGGCAGCTGATTCTGAGGTGATCCTTGTTCGCCTGCGCCTGCTCCCACCAGCCGTCAGCGACTCCCTGGAGCTCCAGGGGGACACCGGGTGAGTTGAACTCCGCATCCGCCAGCTCCTTGAGCTCCCCTTCGGGACCCTTACCCACCATCGGCATGCCGGATTTCCAGTCGCGCTTGTAGAGAGAGAGAAACTCTCCTACAACCCCGTTGGCCTCGACATTCTCCGGATTTCCGGCGAGCTTCTCGATGGTCGGCTGGATCTCTTCAAAGCGCTTTTCGAGCACCTTGATATACTTCTCCTTGTCCTTGGCAAGACCCTGGAGAAGCTTGTCCCTTGAGGCCCGCTTACGGGCAAGCCCCGCGAACTTGTCCGCGGCCGGGTAATCATCTACCCGGATCGCAAGATCGACAAGATTCATCCACTCATCGAAAACAGTCTCTTCGGTAATGAGCGACTTGGTCCTTGGAAAGACTGTCAGCATCTCCTCCTTGACCTGGACCGGATTGATCAGGTAGCCCTGTTCCATCAGGAAGTAGGCTCCCAGAGCGGTCTCCAGGTCGGCGCTGCGGGAGGAAAGGTCCATAGCCTCCTTGAGGAGGACAAACCTCGCGACCATATCAGCCTTCTCCCTCTTCGCCTTGGAGAGAAGAATCTTGGCAAGGTCACGCCGCGCGGTGGAATTTTTCTTCGAGTACTCGGACTTGAAGAGCTTCTTGATGAGCTTGCCCGTCTCCTCCTGCTCGAGCGGAGGAGGTTCAGGAAGCTTTCCCTCCTGGGAAAAACCCGGAAGAGAATACGCGAAACCCACCAGGCAGATAACTATCGGCGCGATAAAGCGATTCAAAACAACCTCCTGTGACGTAAATACACGAAACTATCCTGATGGAACCAAACCCACGCCCTCAGCACAAGGTAATTAAAAACCAGGGGCCGGTAAAAAGCCGCCGCGAACGCCGGGATACCAGGGGAAAAACAGTTGAAGGTGCCTGCAGGGATCAGTCGCGACTACCACGGCCCCTGCTGGAGCGTCTACTATCACCATCTCCTCGTCCGCGATCCTCGCCGTCCCCGTTGTCGTTGTTCCCGGATCCGTCGGCAGTGAGACCAAACTCCTTCGTGGCGGTCTTGAGATCGAGTTGCTGGATCGAACACTGCCGGCCGGAGGTCAGGGAGATGAAGAGATAGCCCGTCTGCTTCGGATTCGGTGGCCCATAGTACTGGGTATAGATGCTGTTGGCCTTCCACCTGACCGGCTTGCCGTTGACGGAAAAGGTCAGGCTCTCGCCCACGCGCTCCATCCTGATACGCTGCCAGCCTTCCTTCAATTCGATCTCGAGACGCTTGGAGCGCAGACCATCACCGTCCCTGTCGTCAGCCGTGATCCCCATAGTCCTGCCTCCGTAGACATGGACCGTGGCGGAGAAATCACCCCGCACCAGCTTCTTGGAAGCCAGCAAAGCGTAATCGGAGATACTGGTGGTGTTCTTGACGGTAAGTGCCTCGCTGCGCCTGGCGAGAGTCATCTTTTCGATCGGGTGGGGTTTCCAGCGCCTGCTCTGGTAACAAAACACCTGCAGCTCGGACAGCTTGACTCCCCGGGAAATGCCGATTTCCTTCTCGATCTCCGAGAGCTTCTTCTCAATCCGAACCTGGCTGAGGCCTTCAAGGCCGACGAGGGCTTTGCGATACCAGTGGGCCGCCCTCATCAGGCAGCTCTTGCGGAGGAGAGTCTTGTTGCTCTGCGCCATCTCCCACCAGCCATCGGCAATTTCCTGCAGTTCCAGGGTAACATCAGACGCCTTGAATTCTTCATCGGCCAGCTTCTTCAGATCTCCATCGGAGCCCTTCGAGAGCAGCGGCATCCCTGTTTTCCAGTCCCGCTTGTAGAGACTGAAGAATTCCCCCACGATCCCGTTGGCCTCGATATTGGCGGGATCACCGGCGAGCTTCTCCAGGGATGGCTTCACCTCTTCGAAACGCTTCTCGAGCAGGTTGATGTACTTCGCCTTGTCCCTGGCTATACCAGCCAGGAGCTTGTCCCTCGCTACCCTCTTTCGCGCCAGCCCCGCGAAACGATCGGCGGTCGAATAGTCATCCATTCTTACCGCCATGTCGACCAGGACCATCCATTCGTCGAAGATCGTCTCTTCAGTGATGAGCGACTTCGTCCTGGGGAAGGCCGACAGTAGGCCCTCCTTGACCTTCATCGAGTCGATCAGGTAGCTATTCTCCATCAGCTTGAAGGCCTCCATGGAGTTGTTCAAATCAGCGCTGCGGGCCGAAAGATTGATCGCCTCACTGAGGAGAACGTACCTCGCGGCCATGTCGGCCTTTTCCCTCTTCGCCTTGGAGAGAAGCACCTTGCCGAGGTCACGCCGCGCAACCGTCGTTTTCTTCGAGTACTCGGACTTGAAGAGCTGCTTGACGAGCTTCACCTTCTCTTCCTGCTCCAGCGGAGGAGGCACGGGCAGCTTCCCCTCCTGTGCACGCAACGGGAGAGTCAAAGCGCAACCCACCAGGCAACTGAGGACCAGTGCTATGCAATGCTTCAAGGAAATCCTCCTG